>JBAYCO010000296.1:0-5748 GCA_041668685.1 Victivallaceae bacterium
AAATTCAGTAAAATAAAGGGGATAAAGAAAAAATCTCCATAAAATATTAGTTTTTAAGCAGATAAATAGAAATTAAGTAGAAAAATTTTGACAAAACCATAAATTAGGAAAGGATATTACTATGATTACTAAAAATTATAAATTCGGACAATTAGCTGAAACTCGCCTGTATGAATCTCCATTACTTGCCAGACTGCGCCTGGCAAAACAGAGTTGCAATCATTATCCTATGGATGATATGGACTTTATTATGATGGACATAGAACGTCCGGAAGCATTTCACCGCCATGCGGATTTTTGCACCGGAGACTTGACAGGACGTTATCTTGAATTCCTGGCGGTAAGCATGCCGCACGATAAAAGCGATGAAAACAGAATGCATGAGTTATTCTGGAGACTTCTAAAATGTCAGTCTCCTTCCGGGCCGATCGGGAGAGTATTTGTTCAGGATTTGTGTACAAAGGATACTCTTTATAACAGCAGCGATGGAGTCACGAATAAATTATTTATGGGGCTTTTGCAATATTACCTGTACACCGGTAACGGCAAGGCATTGGACGCCGCCGGAAAAACCGCAGAATATATCTTTAATTTCACCAATCCTTGCAATCATTATGGTTGCAATACCGGTTGGTTGACAGATCCAATGGCATTGTTTTATGCCATTACCAATGATCTGCGCGCCCTTGATTACTGTCATAAAGTTAAAGATGACTTGAAAAAACTGCCTCTTGAGAAAACGCATTCGCATGGCTTAATGACCACCTTGAGAGGATTGCAAATGGCTGCAATGTATACTGGAGACTTGTCTTTTAACGAACAACCGGAAAGGTTTCGCAAGCTGATAGCCGAACAAGCAGTATGGGTTGACGGCAATATTCCCGAATTATTTCCAAGTAGCCGTCGTAATGAAGGATGTTCTATCGCGGATTGGGTTATGCTTAATTTGAATGCCGGTTTTCTGACCGGAGCAGACGAAGCATATGAAAAAGCCGAACTTGCGATGTACAACGCTCTGGGATTGTCGCAACTGTCAAACGGCAGATTTTCCTTACGTGCGATATCTCAGGACAAGCGTTGTTATCTACGTCAAGTTGAAGAAGCTTGGTTCTGTTGTGTTCATAACGGAGGCTTGGCTTTGGTAAAATATGCGGACCACGTGGTAAGCTTACAGAACAACATCATCAAGATCAATTTTTTGGTACCGGGGCATTACGAGTTAGTTAACAATGGTCAAACTATAAGCATTGACATTACCACAGGCTATCCTGAAACCTATCATGCTATTATTTTAGTAAAAGGAGCACCTAACAGCATGGATGTAAAAATCCGGCAGTCTTCCTTCGTCAGAAATATAAAGTTGGACAAACAACAACTTCCAGGCAATAGGGACAGATATATTCTCAATGGGGATATGGGATATTATCTTGAGAGAGTAGAAAATGGAGTCATACTTAAATACGGACCTTTGGTCATGGCTCCATTGCAGTATGCTCCCCCTCAAAAGGACACCGATAATCCGTCTGGTGTTGAAGTAGAGGGAATTGTTCCTGATTTTAGAGCTGACTATCCGGCAATAATTCCACCTGAAAAGAAAGATGACGCCGGTTTTCTAGTGTTCGATAATGAACGTAATATGGGTTGGATTTGTTTTGAAGAAGGGCCTCGTTCACGAATGACCTACGGCTGTCTTTCCGTCAATGTACCTTTGCGTTTCCCGGAAGGGACGACAAAAGTCATGCGATTTTATCCGGAATTAAGCAAAACCACCATCATGAAAGAAGCTTATTTCCCTATCGTTTTTGAGTGTAACAACTAAAAAAAATGCTTGAGTCGGACTTATCCCGTAAAAGTCTGGCTTTTGCAAGTTCGCCCCAAAAAGCGGCGGCTTGAAATGGGATAAGCCCAAAAAACGAAAGTAAGCGTACAAAAGTTGAGGTGGAACACAGAACAGTTATGAGACTGGAAAACGAATTAAAACAGGCGAAATAAAAAAATCAATGAATTTTTTCATTTGAAAAACTTAGCAAATTGAAGGAATACTAAATAATGGAAGATATTGAAGCAAAAGTAAGGAATTCCCTAAAGAATGCCTGCATTCCACAGGAAAGAGTTGTTCCTTCCGCCTCATCCCGTTATCTGGATTTGGCGGAAAAAATTGCACGGCAGACGTTGGCCTGGCAGGACGACGGCGGAAGAATAATCGATCCGTACAAAAAGAATGAGGTTAATACCATTACGGCCAGGTTTCTCGGAACTCTCGGCTTGCTTATTATGCAGGGACGGTGCCGGGACTTGATCGAACCTTGCGCAAAAGCTTTGACACCGGCGCTCGAAGATTTATTTTACATAAGAACCAATTGGGGCGAATTCATTGTCAAAGAAGCGTGTATGGCCTATATGGCAATAAAAGACGCCGTTCCCAAAGATATGGCCGATTACTGGCAACATTTGTTGGCTGATTACGGTGATCCGGAGTTGGCTTATGCCCGGACCTTTACGAATAATCCCTCCGGATTGCAGAATTTTTGTACGTTTGCGATTGCCGGCGAAGCTTTCAGGCAGAAACTCGGACTGGCAAACAATCAGGATTTCATGGACAGATATCTTGAACAGCAACTTACCTTATTCGATAAGAACGGCATGTATAATGATCCGCAGTCTCCGATAACTTATGACATGGTTTCAAGAATGAATCTTTCTTTAGCCAGGTGGGCAGGCTATCAGGGAAAATATTCAGAGGTACTGGATGAAATTCTCCGGCTTGGAGCTCTGACGCAATTGCTTTACCAGTCTCCGACCGGCGAATGCCCGTTCGGCGGACGCAGCAATCAGCAGAATTTCAATGAAGTTACCTTTGCCCTGATCTGCGAATATGAGGCGGTGCGCTGGAAGCGTAACGGTGACCTGAAACTGGCCGGAGCTTTCAAACGGGCGGCGGCTTTAGCGATACATTCCATTGAGGAATATCTATGTCCGACCCCCATTTATTTTGCGAAAAACATGTTTCGTTCAGAGACTATCCATGGCGGCGAAAAGGGTTATGGAGAGTATGGCGGATATTCCCTTTTGATTGCCAGTCAGTTAGGATTCGCGGCTTTGCTCGCCGATAACACGATAGCAGAAGGAAAATGCCCCGTCGAGTGCGGAGGATATGGGTTGGTGACCGCCGCCGGTTTTCATAAGGTATTCGCGAACTGCCGCGGATACCAGCTTGAAATCGACACTAATGCAGATTTTCATTATGACGCTACGGGGTTGGGACGCATTCATCGAGCTTCTGTTCCCAGTGAACTTGGTCTTTCGGTCCCGATAGTCTCCGAGCCGAATTACCTGGTTTCAGGCGTTCCGGCGCCGCACAATATCACCATCGGTCCGGGCTGGCAGGATTGTGTGGGGGATACCCGCTGGCTGGCGGATTTTTCCAGTCCCTCGGTTCAAACGGCAATAAACCTGAAAAAAGAGAATTCCGGGGAAGTTCAATTCTCGGTTGAATATCACGGTATGCCGGGTTGTGACAGGGTAGTCGAGCAATACCGCATTGACGGTGAAGGGGTGAAAATAACCGATACTGTTCAAGGTCCAATTACGGAGTTGCTGGTTCAAATCCCGCTTTTGCAGACAAACGGTAAGTATTGTGCAGAAATTGAAATCAGGCAACGTGGTTTCGTTGTCGCCTATCGGGATTGTACCTATCGGGTTGAATGTCTGGAGCCGGAACAGGTTGAAGTAGCGGTTGGAACTTTTGATGCTCCCAATCGCAACGGCATCTATAAAGTCGGAACTTTCAAAGTAAAAGGGAATAAAATTATTTACCGACTAAGGTTGGAGAAGTTGGATTAAGAAATTTTTGAGGTAATAAAAATATGAAACAAATAAAAACATGCGTTATTGGCCTGGGCAGAATCGCCTGGTCTTTCCATATCCCGGAATTACTGAAACATAAATTTTTTGATTTAATTGCGGTAGTGGATCCAATAGCGGAACGCCGGGATGACACGAAACATAAATTTGGGATCGGAAAGGCTTACAAAAGTGCGGAAGAAATGTATTCCCGTGAACGACCCGACTTGGTTGTAGTGGCGTCTCCGACCTGCTTTCATAAGAATCAGATAATTCAGGCTTTTGAAATGGGCTGTGATGTTTTCTCTGATAAACCCATTGCCATGGATTTGCAGGAAGCCGATCAGATAATTGCGGCCATGAAGAAACATCACCGAAAATTAATGGTCTATCAGCCGAGACGTCTCGACTCGGATTGTCATGGCGCAACTGAAATCATCGGCTCCGGCAAACTTGGGCAAATATATATGATTCAGCGCGGTATTAGCGCATACACAAGAAGGAATGACTGGCAAGCGCAAAAAAAATACGGCGGAGGAATGCTTAACAACTATGGGGTTCATTTTTTAGACCAACTATTGTATTTGCTTGGAGATTCGATATCAGAAGTTTTCTGTAAAGTTGCCCAAAAAGCTTCTGTGGGAGATGCAGAGGATGTGGTGAAAGCCGTACTGACTACCCAAAACGGCATAATTCTGGACTTAGACATTAATCAGGCATGTGCTTATGCTTCCAACCGTTGGCTTCTGATCGGAACTAACGGAAGCGCTTTTTTTAATCAGGATACCGGCAACTGGTCTTTAAAATACTTTCGTCCTGGGAACATGAAAAATCCAGGTCTCCAGCATGAGCTTGCTGCTGAAAACCGGATGTACAATACGGAGAAAATTCCCTGGATTGAGGAAACTTGGTCCCCAAAAGCTTACGATCCAGTGAATTTTTGGGATTTGTGTTATGATTATTATGGCAAAGGGATGGCTCCGTTTGTGGAGATGAAGCAGGTTCGCGAGGTTATACGGGTGATAGATGAATGCAAAAAATCCAGTTAAAGTTTTTTAGGTATTGCTGATTTAAAGGTATAAGAAGATGAAAGTAAGCGTTGTGAATCGAATTTCTGCGCCAGCAAACGATATCAGCTCAAATTATTTATTCAACCGGGTTCCCCTCCGTCTCAATCCGCTGGCAAAACTTCCGGTCGGTGCCGTTCGCGCCCGTGGATGGTTAAGAAAACAACTTGAACTTATGACGGAAGGTGTTACCGGGCGGCTTGACGAGATAAGTAAATTTCTCAAGGATGACAATGGGTGGCTGGGAGGAGAGTTTGGAGCTTGGGAGGAACAGCCATACTGGTTGCGAGGGTTTCACGATCTGGCCATTCTTACCGGAAATGACCGTTGCCGGAGAATTGCCGATAAATGGCTGGAGGCCGTTATCCGCAGCCAGGAAAGTGACGGCTATTTTGGAACAAAGAGCAAAAGCGGGGAAAATGAAAAGGCTGTTTACGATATTTGGCCTCATATGGTGATGCTTGATACGATTGCAAATCGTTATGAATATACTTCCGATGAAAGATACCTGAACCTAATGGAGCGCTTTTTCGCTTTTTGCATGAAGTTGTCCGATCATGAACTTATTCCCCCGGTACATATAGATTCCGGGGCTTTGTATGTTCAACATTATCGGGCCGGAGAAATACTTCCTCATTTGTTTTGGCTCTACAATCATACAGGAGAGAAATGGCTGTTGGATCTTGCCCACCGTTTTTACGCACGAATAGCCGAACCGGAAGACGAATGGCTTGATCATCATGGGGTCAATTTTGCCCAGCGTTTCAGTTATCCGGGAATTTATTACCAGTTATCGCAAGACCGGCGGCATCTCGAACTTACAAATTATTGGTATACC
>JBAYCO010000297.1:0-5710 GCA_041668685.1 Victivallaceae bacterium
CGCGGCGACAGTTGCGGAACCGGCAAGGAACAGCGAGTATTTCCAAAGTTTTTTCCTGAAACAAACGGCGGCAAACAGATAGAGAAAGGTTAAAATCGGGGTTAACAGCAGTCCGGTATATTTTATCGAGGCGGAACACCCCAGCGCCGCTCCGGCCATGACGGCGAATTTTATGCTGTTGCGTAATGATCCTATAAGCATTATCGAGGTTCCGGCAAGGAGAAATGCGCCGTTAAGGACGTCTGTGTAGCCCATAATGGCGACTTCCGCTGTAATACTGGTGGTCATCATGACGGCGGAAGCGATAAGCCCGTCAAGCCTCCTGAAACCAAAAGCCTCCGCTGTCGCTGTAACCGCGCAGCACGCCATGATGCAGGAAAGTATTTGCAGAAAGATTGCGAATGAGGCGTCACCGAACGGGAGCATAAGCCAGCCGTATAACAATTCGGCATAAATGGGATAATATTCACATGGCAGTCCGGCAATTGAAACCGGAAAAATCCGCCCTTCCGTAAGCCACATTGCCGGATAATATAAGTGGTATAAATAGGTATCCGTACCGCTGTGCATTACTGCCGCCCGGTAAAAACACATCAGCAAAACGGCAAGGAGCAAAGCGAAGATCAGTCGTTCTATGGAAGTAAAAGGTTTTGACTTTACGGGTTTTGCGCGATTTTTGAAGAGACAGAGGGCCGCCCCGATAAGCATGCCGGTTATTCCGCATCCGGTATAATTCAGACGGCCTGAAATGCCAGGAATTCCAAAAGAGATTATCGCTTCTATAAAAAAGATTGAAAATGCAAGTAAAAAAAGCTCTGAATTGCCTCCCCGGTTCAAATACCGGGCGAAATAATATGCTCCCATTGCAGGCAACAAATTCATCAATGCAAAGGCGAAAAGTAACAAAATATAATATGGTATCATTTTTCAGTTATCAGTTATCAGTTATCAGTTATCAGTTAAACACGAAAAACACGAAAGATTTTTTTGTTTTTCATTTTCAATTTTCAATTAATCAGTATTTTGTTAAATTTAGCTTGTAAAAATTATTCTTCCACTTTATTGTTAAAAAAATAGGATAGAGGGTTTTTAGTTAATTTTTAAATTCATAAGGAATGGAGCGATGGATTTTACTTTTTTATCAGACAAAATCAAAGCCCGGCTTTCGGAACTCCAGCCCAAAAATAAGCCGTTATGCGTTATTCGCGGCAGCGGTGGTTTTAACGCTCAACCCGGTGAGAGCTATATTATTCCTTATGCCGATATTATTTATCTTTATAACCGCAAGTTCAGTGACCCGGATTTTCAGTCAAAATGTTTGAAATTTTCCGATATTGACCAATTGCTGCTGCATAACGAACCGTTCAGCGCCTTGCTTTCGATCAGTTCCGGCGGGGAAATCCTGAAATTGAAAATTTCGAGCGCTGAGATACCGAATGCCGAAATTATGTTGGAAAACTTTCAGGCCTGCCGGGGAATGGAGGAACAGTTTATGCCGCCGCCGCGTCAGGAAAATATTAACGGCGCGCATCATCTTGCCCCTATGCTGGGACTGGTGATAATTCTTATGTTCGTTGCGACGGTTGACGAGGATATTGCGAAGGATGAACAGGAATTTATCGAACGCTTTTGTGATGGCGACGCGGAACTTTACAATAAAGCTTATAAATATTATCAGAAACATACCTTGGGGGAAACCCTTGCCTGTCTCGCGCTTGATGAACAGCAGAAAATGTGCTGCCTGGCGAATATACTTGAACTGGCAATGGCGGACGGGATCTATGACAGCCGGGAACAGGAAATGATAAAAAACTTTACTGACGCTGTCGGATTGGATAAAATGACTGTCAGGACGATCGAAGATGTCATGCTTATGAAAAATCAACTTTCAGTATTAACTTAGCAGGTTTTATATGAAAATGCTGTTCAAATCGCCGTTTGGAATTATTGCTGCCGGTATGATGATCGCCGCGGTTCCGTTCATAATCGGGGCAGGGGAATGGAACGGAAAAAAACTCTTCTCCAAATCCGCCGCCAAGCTTGTGTATTATGTTCCGCAGTTTACTGATTTTTCCGAGATTTCCACCCAGGAAATGCACTTCCTGAAAAAAACCCTGCGCGATGCCGATGAAAACAATGCCAAGGCCCTCATCTTTGAAATAGACACTCCCGGCGGCAGCGTGAAAACCGCTTACGAATATGCTTCCGTCATGGCCAAATCGAAAGTCCCGATAATCGCTTACGTCAATCCGCACGGTATTTCGGCCGGGATGATCATTGCGCTTGCCGCCGACCGGATTGCCATCAATCCGGCCGGGGTAATCGGTGACGCCATGCCCATTATGATGTCGCCCGGCGGCGTAATCCCGCTCATTGACCGCGAGAGAAAGCACGAACGCGAACAAATAGAGGCGGAAGAAGAAAAAGAGAAAAAAGACTCGCAAAAGACTGCCGACGAAAAAAAAGAAAAAAAGAAAGAGCAGGGAAAAAAGGAAAAGGCGGAGAAAAAGGGCGACAAGAAAGATCCTGACGAAGTGGTTATCGAACGACTGGAAAAGGAGCTTAAGGAACTTAAAAATAAAATAAAAAGGAAAAAATACAAAAGTACGGAAAAAGACCTGGCTGACCAGAAATTCCTTACTGTATTCTTCAAAAAACTTGAGACCTACGCCGAGAAAAACAACCGTCCCGTCCGGGTTGTTCTCGCCATGGCTGACCCTTATCAGAAGCTGACCCTTAAACGCGACGGCATCGAGCACAGTAAAATTTCACCTTTAACCCTGTCCGCGAAGGAAGCGGAGAAACTGCATATCGTCGATTATATATGCGATTCCCGTGATGAAGTGCTGGAAAGACTCGGCCTGGAGGATTGTGAAGTAAAGATAATCAAAAAGACCGCTGTCGATCAGATCGTATCATTCCTGACTTATCCCGCGATTGCCGGGATTCTCATCGCTTTGGGGCTGATCGGGATATATGTCGAGATCAAAACTCCCGGATTCGGAGTGCCGGGCATTCTTGGCGTTACCGCGCTTACTTTGTTTTTCCTGGGGCATATGGGAACGGGCGCTTCCGAGTGGGGGCCGATCGTTATTTTCTTTGTCGGGATGGTTCTGCTGGCTCTGGAAATATTTGTCATTCCCGGATTCGGGATTGTCGGGCTGTTGGGGATTACCTGTATTGTCGTTTCGTTCTTTGCCGCGTTCGGCTTCAAAAATTTTGCGGTGGCTTCCCAGACTATTGCCTTTTCCATGCTGGGCGCCTTGATAGTTATTATTATCCTGACCGCTTATGTGCTGCCCAAGTCGTCGCTGTTTAAATGGATAAAATTGGATACCGTCCAGAAAAGCGGCGAAGGCTATATGTCGCACAAGGAGGTTTCTCAGGAACTCCTGAACCAGACCGGGGAAGCCTATACTACTCTGCGCCCGGTTGGTACGGCCCTGATAAACGGTAAACGTTATGAGGTAAGCACTAACGGGGATTTCATAGAAAAAGGTGAACCGATAGTCGTCGTCGAGGTGACGCCCATGAAAATAACGGTAAAAAAAGCTTAAATATTGAACATCGAATGAATAAAACTGGTAACTGATAACTGATAACTGAAAAAAAGGAGTTGATTATGACAATTGGTGCGATAATCCTTGTTGTTTTGGGAATATTCTTATTATTCCTGTTCATCAAATTCATTCCTATCCGGCACTGGATAGCGGCGATATTTTCGAATGTCAAAATAGGCCTCGGCGCATTGATCGGGATGCGGCTGCGTCGGGTTCCGGCCGAAATTGTGGTGAATGCCCTGATCCAGGCGCAGAAGGCCGGGCTTGTCGTGGACAGCAATTCGCTGGAGGCGCATTATCTCGCGGGCGGAAACGTCGAAAGGGTGGTTGATGCGCTGGTGGCGGCTGATAAGGCTAATATCGACCTTTCACTGCAACGGGCGACGGCGATAGACCTTGCCGGGCGCAACGTGCTTGAAGCCGTGAAAATGAGCGTCAACCCGAAGGTTATCGAGACTCCTGAGGTTGCCGCCGTAGCCAAGGACGGTATCCAGTTGAAGGCGATTGCCAGGGTGACTGTTCGCGCCAATCTTGACCGCCTGGTCGGCGGCGCCGGTGAGGAAACGATTCTGGCGCGGGTAGGCGAGGGGATCGTAACTACTATCGGTTCCGCGGAACAGCATAAGCATGTGCTTGAAAATCCCGACACCATATCCAAGGTGGTGTTGTCCAAAGGCTTGGATTCCGGGACGGCGTTTGAAATATTGTCTATTGACATAGCGGACGTCAATATCGGGAAAAATATCGGAGCCATCCTCCAGACCGACCAGGCGAACGCCGATAAGAATATCGCCCAGGCCAAAGCGGAGGAACGCCGCGCCATGGCGGTTGCTTCCGAACAGGAAATGAAAGCCAAGATCAGTGAAATGCGCGCTAAGGTCGTCCAGATGGAAGCCCAGGTGCCGCTCGCTATAGCCCAGGCCTTCAGAAGCAACAAAGTCCAAATGTAAAAGATTAAAGCGGAGGTATATATTATGTTGACACTTGTATTCGGTGCGGCCCCGATATCGACCGTGGCGGCGATTGTGGTAACTGTTGTTATAGTATTGTTCCTGATTATACTTTTCGGCGTGGTCATTCCGCTTCCCCTGTGGATAGCGGCGGTGTTTTCAGGAGTGAAAGTCCGGATAAGTTCGATGATCGGAATGCGTTTGCGCCGGGTTCCGCCGCAGGTTATCCTGTCGGCGATGATCCAGGCGGTCAAAGCCGGGATCCCGGTCGATTCGAATTCCCTTGAAGCGCATTATCTGGCCGGCGGCAATGTTTTCCGGGTGATCTTCGCGCTGGTCGCGGCCGACAAAGCCAATATTCCGCTGGACTTGCAGCGGGCGACGGCGATTGACCTGGCCGGGCGGAATGTTCTCGATGCCGTCAAGATGTGCGTAAATCCCAGAATTATCGAAACGCCCCTGGTTTCGGCGGTCGCCAAAGACGGCATTCAGCTTAAAGCGATTGCCCGTGTGACTGTCCGCGCCAATATCGACCGCCTGGTCGGCGGCGCCGGTGAGGAAACTATTCTCGCCCGTGTAGGGGAAGGGATTGTCACCACTATCGGTTCGGCGGCCAACCACAAAACTGTACTCGAAAATCCCGATATGATTTCCAAACGGGTTCTCGCCAAAGGGCTTGACGCCGGTACGGCTTTTGAGATTTTATCCATTGATATTGCGGACGTTGACGTCGGCAAGAATATCGGAGCCGAACTCCAGATGGCGCAGGCCAACGCCGACAAGGACATTGCTCAGGCGAAAGCCGAAGAACGCCGCGCCATGGCGGTTGCCACGGAACAGGAAATGAAAGCCCGGATCCGCGAAATGGAAGCGAAACTGGTTGACGCCGAAGCCGAGATCCCGATGGCGATAGCCGAATCGCTGGCTAACGGCAATCTGGATATAATGGCCTATTATAAAATGAAAAATATCATGGCCGATACCGATATGCGCCAGTCTATAGCCGGGCCCGCGGGCAAGGACAAAAAGTAGGTAAATTATGGACGGACTCCTTGTATTTGTAATCTTTATTGTGATTGCAGTCATTTCCTGGATAAAAAACAGGAAGGCTGATTCGCAGGATGATTCCGGCTTGCAGGCTAAATTAAATAAAAGGCTTATCAATCTTCTCGCCGGGAAAGGAAACCCCGAAGATTTGGA
>JBAYCO010000298.1:0-5710 GCA_041668685.1 Victivallaceae bacterium
GCCGGATAATCGCAGTGCGGGGAAAATACGTCCACAATTCCGCCGCGGCGCGAAAATTCACCTTCGACATTGACCTCAAATTCATCATCATAATCAAGCTCAAGCAGCTTTCCCAGCAGTTCATCAAAGGGAATCGTCATGCCGCAGCTTAAGAGCAGCCGGCTCTCGCGAAGACGCTCCGGCCGGGGCGCCGTCGCGCCGAAAGAAACCGCGCTGCCGATAACCAGGTCAAATTTCTGATCGAGAACCTCATGCAGACTCCTGGCGCGCGCCGCTTCGTTGGCGGGGCTGAAAGCATTGCCGCTATGGGTCTCCGGCAGGTAAAGGGTTTTCAGAGGCAAGTCAAATTCGGCAAGCCAGGCGGCAATTTCGGCGTTGACCCGATCCGCCTGGTTTAAAACGGGCAGAACTGCCAGTAACGGTTTATTGCCGCATGCCATTGCCTGGCGCAGGATCAAAGGAGCCAGTACGGCTTCATCGACGTTTTGCACCAAATTACGGGCGCAAACGTCGTTTGTCAGCCATTCTTTTACTTTTTTTCGCCAGCTCATCAATATTTTTACCGTTTTTACTTGCTTTTTCCTTGAAATGCGCTATAATTGTTCTTTTGATACATGTTTTTTGCCCTGCCGGTTAAGGGCAGTGCGTTTGAGAGAGGATATTTGGGAAATTTTTTCTGATTATCCTTTTTTATCGTCTTTTTCAGCAAATAATATTATGATATTACTGTGAAAACCGGAAAATAGCAAATTATAAATATATAAACAAAATAAATTTAATTGATATGGCAGAAACCAGCACTAGAAAAAAAATAACCGAAAAAAAAGCTGAACCCAAAAAGAAAACAGCAAAACCGCAAACGGTAAAGGCTTCCCCGGCAAAAAAATCCGCCAGGAAAACTCCGGCCGCAGCGGCTCAGGAAAATACCGCACCCGAAACTGTCGCCAACAAACGCCGGAAAACAGCTGACCCCAAGGCTCCCCAGACCAAAAAAGGGAAGGATCAGGCCCGCACGGAAGCGCTTAACGCAAAAGTCAGCTCCGGCAGTAAAAACGACACCATGAAGGTCTATATGCAGGATATCGGCCAGATTTCCCTGGTAAGCAAAAAAGAGGAAATCGAACTGGCAGCCGCTATCCACGGCGAAAACGAGGAAGCCCATGACGAAGCCCGCGCGGTCCTTATTCAAGCCAATCTTCGGCTGGTGGTAAAGATAGCTCACGATTTCAAAGGCTTGGGGCTGCCGTTGCTCGACCTCATTTCCGAAGGCAATATCGGCCTGATGCGCGCGGTTGAAAAATTTGATCCCGCAAAAGGCGCCAAATTCAGTTCCTATGCCGCCTGGTGGATAAAACAGTCCATGCGCCGGGCGCTTGCCAACCAAAGCCGGACTATCCGCATTCCTGTTCAGTCCGCCGGAAAGATCAATAAAATAAAATCCGTCCGCATGAAACTGGCCGAAGAATTCGGCCGCGAACCGACTGACGCGGAAATTGCTAAAAACCTCGATTTCAGCGAGCGTACCGTTGCCGGACTGCGGCTGGCCGATTTACGGACTTTTTCTCTGCACGATCCGATCCAGCAAGGTGAAGACGGCGAATTTCAGGATATTATCCCCGACCGCCGGGCTATGACCCCGGACCAGATCCTTGGCGACGTTGAATCCGTTGACCGGCTTCTCGACCTGCTCGAAGACCTTGACGGTCGTGAAAGACTGATCCTGCAAATGCGTTTCGGGCTGGACGGCAGTCGCGCCCGCACCCTGGAAGAAGTCAGCCAGCAGATAGGCAGAACCCGTGAACGCGTCCGCCAGATCCAGAACCAGGCCCTGACCAAACTGAAGACCATGCTTGCCGACGAAGCCGGCTTTGCCGCCGAATAATAGAGCGGTTGGTTTTATAAATCCGCATCTTCTGCACTTGGAAACTTGACAAAAGCGAGAACCCCGTCGATGAGGCTAAAATAATGTTGAAGTTAAATTTGGCGGAGAGGGCGGGATTCGAACCCGCGGACGGTTGCCCGTCAATGGTTTTCGAGACCACCACATTCGACCTCTCTGTCACCTCTCCGGTATAAAGGTAACGGCTTTCACAACCCAAAATAAAAAATGGCAGAGCAAATTCGCTTAAAGCGGAACGCTCTCTGTATAGGGCATATACAGTAAATACTTTGCTATAAATAACTTATTCAAAGAGAAGATTGCATCAAAATCCTTCGTTTTCTGGTAATTCCTGCAAAAAATTACTTCTTTGAGAATTCTATTTACTGCTATTTCCACCTATAATCTAATCATAAACGACTAAAAATCAAATTGAAAATTCTGCTGAATGAAAAAGTTTACCAATTGCTTAATTTGCTGGATTGAATTTGATTTCTTTGTCAAAACAGCTATGTTAAAATAAGCTTTAACGGAGTTTATTGTGAAAAAATATATCATTATCATTGCCTCTATTATTCTGGTAATTAGTTGCGTGGCTATATATAAGCTTAATGAGCCTGAAAAGGTTAGTGACCGAAGCGTTATGAGCTTACAGAATTCATGGCAAACTAAGGCAAAGCAATATATAAAAAATAAGCAGTATGATAAAGCTGCTGGTTTTTTAGAATCATTATTTGATATTGAAAAAACTAACCCGAATCAGAAATATTATCCTCAAGCAATTCTTCTGCTTGAAGTATATTACATTCAAAGTAAGAACATTATCAACTCGAAAAGCATTGATGAGGCTCAAAAGCTCCAGGGCAAATTACAAAAATTTAGCAGGTTTGGAAAAGGCTATCTTTATCTTGTGTATATTTACGCCAGTCAAGCTAAAGCTTTTCAATTATTAAATGACATCACTAGATCAAATGAAATCTGCCATATTGGATTAAAAAAACTTAAAAAACACGGAAAAACGGATGGCTCGGAAAAAGTAAAAATGAGATTACTGTGGGTTTTAGCTCAAAATTACTATAAAAGTAACGACTTGCCAGACGCCATCAAAACAGGAGATGAAGCATTTTCAATTTTAGAAAGAATTGAAAATACTCCTTCCATGCGTAAATCGGCAGAAGAACTGCTGGACAAATGGCGTAAAGAAGCTAAATCTCATTGCAAATAGATATTTGAAGGATCATTAGGATGTTTTGTAACATCATCTGACACTCCCCCATCATTAAATTTTGAATACTTTTCTCCCACTCCTTTTATGAGTTCATCAATCTCTTTACATAACTTCAGAATTTTTTCAGTATGTTCACTAACAATTTTGACGGCTTCCACGCAGTTTTTGGCAACGGTAAAAATAAAGTCGCAATAATCGCTTGCGCCTCGGGGCAATATGGAAGTAACGAGACCCATCGCGGAACTCGCCTCACTAAAAAGTATCCCTGCTTTCTCATAATACTTCCGGTAACTCTCGGCGGTTTTTAATTCCTTTTGCGCCTGATAAAGATCACTGACTTCGGAAGATTTTTGAATAACTTTTTTGGCGTTGCATATAATGTTGTATGCTTTAACCATATTTCTTACAGGCACCAAAACGAGACGGAAAATGCTGTGGACTCTTCCTAGCTTTTTCAACATGCCGCGCAACCCCCTGTTTTGAGCTTTTTCGTCCAAGAAAGCTTGTATAGCATCTGTATCAATCAGTTTTTTAGACTTGACTCTGGAATCAGTGGGACTCATCTTAAAAAATAAAGTTTGATAAGCATATATCGCCTTTTTCCTATTGTTGTTTTTCAAATACCTTTCGACGGCTTCCAGCCGTAAAATAACCCTGTTTATTTTTAATTCCACTTTTTCCACTTTGTCGAATGCTTCATTTACTGTCGCGGCGTTTTTGGAGCTGGTCGCTTTATCTAAAAGCGCGATAAGTTCATCTCTCTTTTTTTCTAATTCTGATGACATTACAGTGTCTCCCGCTTTAAATTATTACTCTCAGCAAGAGTTCGCCAAACATTTTGATTTTACCTTCGTCGACGATTTCATCGCTGAGCAGCATATCGACATTTTTCACCATTTTAAGAGTTCTGTCTTCCCCGTCCAGGGTAATGCTTTCTCCGTATACCGGAAATTGCTGTTCCAAATTGTCAATATTGGTCATTACCTGGTTGCGTGACTCATTAATGCAGGAAAACTTTACCTGATAATCATTAGATAATACGTCATCCTCAAAGGTTTTGCCGAGTACCCGGACTCCGCAACCATCAACATTTATCGGTATTCTGCCGCGGAAAATATTGGTGTCCACGGTCATGTCGAGTTTGTTGGCAATGTATGTGGTCATGGCGCGTTCAAGGGAAATAGAAGATATGCTGTCGTGCGCCAGACTTGCCCTTTCGTATGTATCCGCATCCAACGTTTCAATCAGGATTTCCTCACCATCATTATAGTTGGACTCAAATTCCATTTGCAGAGTATGTTCACCGTTATTGTTAAAGGTCAACGTTCCCTGATTAACGATCAGGGCGTTAGGCATGCGATAGGCGATTTTATCATTGGGATTTATCGGGACGATCAAGAGTTCGCCGCCTTTCAGGCTCCAGCGTTTGCCCAGATAGTCCATAGTCCAGGTTGTATTTCCGAGAAACAACTGATTCATGCCCGCGTCTATCTGAAGAATTTCTGTTTTAAAGTAGGCATGCATACCGGTTAGACGTTTATCGATTATTTGATCATGAGTTCTGTTTACCTTCACATCATAATGATTGTATTTGAAGCTTAAAGTAGACCAGCTGCGGGTTATCCCAAGTAATTCGCCTTTGTAAGTGATTGAACTGGGACCGATTTTAACATTTTGAGTAGTAAGGGACATGATTTTCTCCTTTTGAGCTTATCCACGAATTGTTAGTGTTAATTCGTGGATCGTTTTTTATGGTTTAACTTTTATCAGGAATTGCTGAAACTGTAAAAGACCACGTCAACAATGTGGTTTTTAGCTCCCAGATGGCGCTTGAATTCGGGATCAATAACAACATTGGGAAAAGTGTGTTCTTCGTCTGTGTCATTAAGCTTAATGACCAGTTCTCCCGCGGTATTGGCCAGATCCGAACCGATTGACGGGGCGGTAAGCAGAGTCTGGAGATTGAAGAATTCCTCCACGCTGTCTTCCGCGGCAATCAGCGTCATTGAGATTTCCAGTTTTATCCCGGTCACAATTGAACAATCCGCGACAATCGAGATTTTCTCTTTTTTAATTTCGTGGATGCTGGCTTTTCGACTGATCTCAATAGCTCCGCGGCTTTCTCCCAGGAAAGTACCCTTGTAGGTAACTTTCCCCGAACCAAATTTTAATTCGTCCCTTTGAAGGGCTTGCATTTTTGCATTCTCCTTTTGGGGTTTACAGAACGAGCTTCATTGCTGCTCTTACCCTATAAAAAACTTGTCAACCGTTTTTAATAAATTAACAGTTTTTGAGCGGGAAAAGTCGGTTTTTGTTACGATTGGACTGAGGACTGGATTCAAGCGCAAAAGGCGACTTTTTTTACAGGATGCCGGTTTTCAGGTTGTTAAAGCCCTTTCGGTAGATTCTGTAAGCTAAGACAAAGGGATTGCGTGATTGCGAAAACCGATTTTTGAATCATTGAGAGCGGGTTAGTTAAAAAATTGGCGGAGAGGGCGGGATTCGAACCCGCGGACGGTTGCCCGTCAATGGTTTTCGAGACCACCACATTCGACCTCTCTGTCACCTCTCCGGTATAAAGGTAACGGCTTTCACAACCCAAA
>JBAYCO010000299.1:0-5699 GCA_041668685.1 Victivallaceae bacterium
AAGCGGACGGTGAGTGGTGATTTCGACCCGGGAAATATCATTCATCCGGATATTTTTATCTTTCTGCCGGTGTAAAGTGTTAATATCAAATTTATACCTGATCTCGGAAATTTCCGCCGGAACTGTTTGCGTCGCGCTTTTCAGTAAATATTTAGTGCCGGGGTTTGCCGCATCATTATCCATCCACACCAGTACCGCGTCAAAACGGCTGCCGATCATTGGAGCATTATTGGGCCGAGCCAGCATGCAGCCGCGCGAAATTTCAACTTCATCGGTCGTGGTGATAAGTACCGGCTGCGGTGCGAATGCTTCATTCAGTTCGCCATCACAGGTAATAATTGATCTTACCCTGGTCGGGGTACCAGACGGCAATACGCTGATCCTGTCGCCTTTGCGGATTGAACCGGACGCAACAGTCCCGGCAAAACCCCGGAAATTATTATCATGCCGCAAAACGTATTGGACCGGGAAACGGAAATCGATTAGATTACGGTCGCTTGCGATCCGGACGTTTTCCAGGTAGGACAACAGCGGTTCTCCCTTAAACCACGGCATATTGCCGCCGGGATTCACAATATTATCGCCTTTAAGTGCTGAAACAGGAATAAAATGTATATCATTGACCTCCAGTTTGGCGGCAAATGCCTCATAACTGTTGCGAATGTCGTGATATATCTGTTGATCATAGTCCATAATATCCATTTTATTTACGGCGACGACAATATGCTTTATTCCCATGACGGAGGCAATAAAGCTGTGCCGTTTAGTTTGTGGCATTACTCCACGACAGGCATCAATAAGAATAATCGCCAGATTGCAATGTGAAGCTCCTGTTGCCATGTTGCGGGTGTACTGTTCATGTCCGGGACAGTCGCAGACTATGAAACTTCGTTTTTCGGTGGAAAAATACCGGTACGCGACATCGATCGTTATGCCTTGTTCCCTTTCGGCCCTTAAGCCGTCAGTTAAAAGCGCCGGATCGAAATTATTATTTGTTGTCCCGAAGTCTCTGGAGTCCCTCATAAGGGATGACATCTGGTCTTCATAGATCATTTGTGAATCATAAAGCAGTCTTCCAATCAAGGTGGATTTCCCGTCATCCACACCGCCGCAGGTCAAAAAACGCAGCATGTCCTTTTGGTCATGCTTTTGCAGGTAATCTGATAGATTATTTGATATCTGATCATGGTCCCTGACTATATATGATTTTTCTTTATACATTGCTAAAAATATCCGTCAACTTTTTTTTGTTCCATGCTGGCAGTCGTGTCATAATCAATAATTCTTCCCTGTCTTTCCGAACTTGTTGCAAGCAATATTTCCTGAACAATTTCATCAATAGTTTCCGCTTCCGATTCCACCGCTCCGGTCAGCGGGTAACAGCCGAGTGTCCTAAACCGGACTTTTTTCATTTGCGGAATTTCCCCGTCTTCAAGAACCATGCGTTCGTCATCAACCATGATCAGAGTTCCGTCTCTTTCGACAACCGGACGTGCCGCGGCATAATAAAGCGGAACGATCGGGATGTTTTCAATCCGGATATAACGCCATACATCCAGCTCGGTCCAGTCCGACAAGGGAAAAACCCGTATGGATTCGCCTTTGCTGATCCTGCCGTTATATAAATTCCATAGTTCCGGCCGCTGGTTTTTGGGATCCCATTGGTGATGTTTATTTCTGAAACTGTAGGTACGTTCTTTAGCGCGGGACTTTTCCTCGTCTCTTCTTGCGCCGCCGAAAGCGGCATCAAATCCGTATTTGTTCAACGCCTGTTTCAAAGCCTCGGTCTTCATTATTTGCGTATACCTTTCCGAACCGTGCCTGAAAGGGTCAATGCCGGCCTCAATGCCTTCCAAGTTTACATAAACCAGCATTTTTAGTCCGGGTTTAGCGTTGACCGTATCGCGAAATTTTATCATTTCCCTGAATTTCCAGGTGGCGTCAACGTGCAGGAGGGGAAACGGAAGCGGAGCCGGGTAAAAGGCTTTTTGGGCCAGGCGAAGCATTACTGAGGAATCTTTGCCGATGGAATAGAGCATGACCGGGTTTTCAAACTCTGCAGCTACTTCCCGGATGATATGAACAGCCTCATACTCCAGTTCTTTTAAATGTGTAATGCTGTAACCTGACATGGTATTCACCGCTAATAAACTTCATTAACTTTAATTTCGGTTCAGACAATTGCAAGGATGGTGAATCGAAAATTTGATTTTTTGCTTGATCTGACGTTGGATTGCGGATTTTGTGGAGAACAGTTATAAAAATAGCTTATTTTAAGTGAAAAATAATTTACATACAGAGTGAAATGGATATATTAATGACGGTGATTACGAAAACTTGGCAAATCGAAAAATTAAGTAGATATTTACATGCAGAGGGCGGTTTGCTAGATTTAATATTACGATATGTTTGTTAAAAGATAAAATTGGGATGGAGAATATGCGGATTTTTACCTTAAGTTTCATATTAATGGGAACAGTTCTTTTTTCTGGTTGTGCTGTGGAACCCTTACAAACTCAGCTTAATAATGCTATGCCGGAGATATTGGCAAAAATAGAAAAAAGAAAACATTTCGGTGGCAGATTGCTGATTGTCCAGCCTTCGAAACACAAAATGATAGCTTATCTTAAGGCTAAAAATCCTCAAACTCGTGTTGATGAAATTTCGTTCTTGGTATTTTTCATTGAGAACCTTTATTATGAAAGCTTTCAGAAAAGCGCTATATATGACGAAGTCATCCTTTTCAATTGCGAAGATGTGGATGTATGGGACGAAAATATCTGCAGTCAGCAGAAAAAATGGGATAAATTGGAATCGTATGCCCGACAAAATGGTTTTGACTACACTGTAGAGACAGTTAAAGATAAAATTTTTTTCACGGATTGGAAAACCGGGTGTCAAATCAGTCTTACCAATGTAGCGGGAATGGAACCGAATTCATTTTTGGGTGAAGTCGAAAAAGCAATGGAAGAATTCAATGCCGAGAGAATAAAATCCGGGCAGGCGGTGAAAGATAACAAAACTGCAGCCGGCGCCGTAAATAACAATTATGCTTTATGTGTGGGGCTCGTTGAATATAAAAATCCGGAATTTTCCGCTTTGATTTACGCGGCTGAAGATGCGGCTGATCTTGTCGCTGAACTGAAGAAGTTGAAATGGAAGGACAATAACCTGAAGCTGCTGAATGATAAAAACGCGGTAAAGGCCGCTATTCAGGACTGGCTGAATAAAGTTCCGGCCGCATCGGGGGAAAATGATCTGGTCATTTTCTGGTCCGGACGAGCCTTTAAATCAGAAGATATTTATCTTGCCTGTTACGACAGTAAAATGAAGAGTATCAAAAGTGCTTTCAGGTTGGCATATTTGATAAACGCGGTCAAAGCCAAAAATTGCGGACGTATCATTTTCATCCTTGATCTCTGTTCGGCTGACGGTAAAACTCTGGACTTGAAAGAGTATTTCAATAAACTGCGCATGGAAAAACAGATTCCCAAAGGCTGGATGTTCATAGTTTCGTCTTCTCCTGACCGGGAAGCGGAAAAGAAAAGCGATTGGAAAAACGGCGCGCTTAGCTATTGTCTGCTGCAGGGGCTGCGGGGAAAAGCAGACGGCGTTCAGGATTTGACTCCGAAAGACGGCAAAATAACGTTACTGGAAATATACAATTATTTATCCTATGTGATGCCGGTAGAAACCGGTGAGAAAATCAAACAGACTAAATATGCGTCAATAACGGCAAACCCGGATGATCCGGATATCTGGAGAATGGAATTTAAAGAAGGGAAAAAATAAAAATGCTTGTAAATATACCTGGAATGATTGCAAGGTTTATCTTATTGTTCACCGTAGGAATTTCATTAATATTTCTTTCCGCTTGTACATCCGCAAAGATGACAACGACATTGGATATCCCGTCAAGTAATGTTCGATCTCCTCTGGGAAACGGTTCTAAATATCGAATCGAAAATGTTTCGGTAAGCGGGGCGGCGATGGAGAATAACTATGTTAATGAGGTGAAAAACAAGGCGCGGGAACGTTATCCGGAACTTTTTTCCGAGGATACTTCAGCTGTTCCGCTGGACGTGAATTGTGATTTGAAAGATAACAATGGATTTGGTCGTGTAGCTGGATTTATTGGGTACAGCCTGTTACTTGGAATCATTCCGGTACCGATACCGAACAGCAATATTGTTGAGGTAAAAGTAAAGTCTGAATATTCAAATATTAACGAAATTGAGTATGAATTGGAGAGCACATTTTTTCTTACCGTGCTTACCCCACTTGGGTTAATGGGGATTCCCGGCCGGAGCGACTATAAAACAAAACAGGGAATAATTGGGTTAATGCAAAATATGCCGACATATATGGCAGAATATATAGCAGTGAATTTACCGACGAACATTGCGGATGCCGTAGCCAGGTCAATCATTGATGCGGACAAAAAGACACTGGCTGATGTGCGTGATAAATATAAAAACCGGTTTGGAGAGTTTCATGGTTTTAAGGAACAGTTAGGCAAGTCAAAGGCAAATAATAGCGATCACTGCCCGTCGCCAGGAAAACTAGTTGCAACGTCAAATTTTGCCATAAAATCATTTGCTCTTGTTGCAGGTCTGGGAGAATATAAAAATAAAGAGCTTAGTTCTTTGCCATATGCAGAAAATGATGCCTATGATTTTGTCGATGAATTGAAGAAAGTTAAATTCAACAAGGATAATATAAAAATTCTGAACAACAAAAACGCGGCCGGAGCCGATATTAAAAGCTGTCTGAAACAAGCTGAAGGAAATGATCTGATTATCTTCTGGTCCGGACGCGCTTATAAATCAGGTGATATTTATCTTCTCTGTTACGATAGTAAACCGCAGGATAGCGGCAGTGCCCTTAGTTTGAGGAGTATGATGAAAACAGTAAAAAACAAAAATCCCCGACATGTAATTTTCATTCTTGATCTCTGTTCCGCCGACGGTAAAACTTTGGATATACAGGAGTATTTCAATGAACTGCGTATGAAAAAACAAGTTCCTAAAGGCTGGGTGTTCATAGTTTCGGCTTCTCCTGACCGCGAGGCGGAAAAGAAAAGCGATTGGAAAAACGGTGCGCTTACTTATTGTCTGTTGCAGGGACTTCGGGGAAAAGCAGATGGTGCTCAGGATTTGACTCCGAAAGACGGCAAAATAACGTTACGGGAAATATACAACTATTTATCTTATGTGATGCCGGTAGAAACCGGAGAAAAAATCAAGCAAACTAAATATGCATCAATAACAGTGAATCCGGATAACCAGGCTATATGGGAAATGGAATTTTGTGCAAAATGATTGCAAATCAGTCAGAATAAGAATGCCTCAGAAATCACAGGGAACAAAATTTTTCTATTAAGCGCGTAAGATTCCCGTTTTGCGGCAGAACACTTGAATAATGGTACAGCTAATGTAAAATATACGACATCTCGGTTCAACATAGAAAATGAAGGTGGGTAATGGCAGACGGGAAAAATAATTTATCTTTCAGCTCTATGAAAACAGAAATAGTGCCTGGAAATGATGCAATTTTTTCTCTGTCCATTGGAGACCTGCCGACCATGGATGATAAAGACGGCTTTCAACCTTTGGGCAAAGTTGACCGTTATTGGATAATTAAAAAACTTGGTACCGGCGGTTTCGGCATGGTTTTTCTGGCAAAAGATACGGTTGCCG
>JBAYCO010000300.1:0-5699 GCA_041668685.1 Victivallaceae bacterium
GTGAAATTTATTCCACGGACAATTTAGCGGAAACCTGCGATTCGATAGAAACAATCTGGAAAGAATTATTCCCGGCGGAGCGCTACAAACTGGCGCATCAGCTCATCGACAAGATCACCTTGTACACCGATCACATTGTCATGGACATTAAACATCACGGGCTAAAATCTCTCATCGGTGAACTCAAAACCGATCAGGAGGTGGAAGTGCATCAGCCGGAAAACAGTGAAATTATCCAGTTGAACATCCCGGTTCTGGTCAAACGCTGGAACGGGCGCAAAATTATTCTCGCCCCAGGCGAAAAGGAAAGCGAACTGGAAATAGAAGAATACGAGCCTACCGCCATGGCGAAACGCCTGGCTCAGGCGCATCAGTGGACGGAAATGCTGGAATCCGGCGAATACGCTACGGTCGCGCAACTGGCCGACGCAGTCAACTGCGATCCGTCCAAGATGTTTAAAATCCTTAATATGGTCAATCTTTCCCCGGCGATTCAAAAAATGATCGTCGAAGGCAACGCCCCGGAATCCCTGACACTGACTAAGCTGTTCCGTGAGATTCCAGAGGACTGGATGGAGCAGGAACAGAGGTTTTTGCCGCAGCCGACTTAATTCCGGGGGCGTTTGCGATAGGTAAATTCGCTCTTGCAGTTTTTTCTGAATTCCTCGTAGGCTTCTTCAGGCATTCCCATTTCATCAAAAATGTCAAGAACTATTTTATCAACCTGAATCTGGGCTCTTGCCGCCTCTCCTGATACAAGAGTCCCGGCTTCATACTTTTCCACAACTTTCTTAGCGCCCGCAACGGCTTTGTTCATAGAAATTATAAAGTCCCTGTTTTGCGGGATGCCGGAATAAATGACTTGCAAATATCGGGAACTATTGCCTGCTTCCGCATACCAGCCCCGGTTTTTAAGAATCGGCATCGTTTCTTCCAGGTATTCTTTCAAACTTGCAACCAATTCAATGTCCTTTTCAGTAAGATTGTTTTTATTAGTTTCCTTATCCATATTTTATCCTTTTTGGGGTTTAAAGCGTTATAATAGAATAGTCGTAAGCGGGAATGCAAGGGATTTTTATTGTTTTTTGAGAGCTTCCGGTAAAGAATGAACAGGTCCAAGCGAACAAGAAAATGAAAAAGTAATATATGTCTGCCGTGGATAAATTGTCTTGTTTCTTTCTTGCTATTTATCCTAGTGAATTCAGAAATTAATTTGTAAGTGTCCCAAGGAATGGTATTATAACATAATATGATCGGAGTCTTTTAATATCAGGCATTTAGCAATCCCGACATAAAAGGTTTTCCCATCCCTGTTACCTTTTGGGTTTGGTTTTTGCTGAACAGCAGTGTGTTGTAATAAGCAAATTAAGGGGAGATGAAAATGTACCACTACTCTACGCGAAAATTTTTAACGACTACAGCAACTATGGATAATGCAGTATCTGTTGCAATGGGGTCGGCGCAGATGTCGCCTGAACAAATCGTTTTCTTTTGCATAATCGAATTCGATGTTAAAGTTTTCAAACAGAAAAAATATAGCTCCGACGAAGTCCTGTTTGAACTGGCCTGCTGTGTTTATGCAAAAGCCTGTATTGCGGTCTCTAAGCACCCGGAAACAAAGGAGTTTATAATTCCCCGCATTCAGGACGCTTTTTTTGAGTTATTTCAGGAATTGGGCCTGTCAAAAAAGGAATTTATGCAACTGGCTGAAGAAAGAAAAGAGATATATACCGGTCCGATTAATAGTCATGATAAATCTGAACTGTATGAATGGATGTCCAGGATAATCCACGATACCCTGAGTGGCAAAACCAAGCCGAAATCCCAAATAACAAACCGGCCCTTCTCCCAAAAAAACACCCAAAGCGACAAACTTATGCGACAAGTACTGGATGAATGGGGAGACCGCCGTCTTATTTCCGCTAAAGTTTTTCTTGACAGATGGGTTGAAAAAGTAAACGAAGCCCTGCCGGGAAAAAAGTCAGTAAAAAGAAAGAAACCGGAACGCGAAACCGGCTCGAAGCCAAACTCACCGGTATCGAATGACGATGCTAAGCTTTTGGAACTTTTTCGGGAAAACCGGAAAAGCGCTGCCGTTTTGCTTAGACGTGAACTCTCAGGAGAAGAATTAAAAGAAGCCCAAAAATACATAGAGGAACTCGCATATAAACACGGACTTACCCCAAAGCCTGACACATCTTCCCCGGTCTGCTTGAAAAGTGAAGACGATGATGCCGTACTTATAAGTCTCTTTCATCTGGGACATAAAATGACTGCCGTTAAATTTAGACGGGAGCGAACAGGAGAAGGACTGAAAGAAGCAAAAGACTACGTGGAAAAACTTGCCGCCAGACAAGAACAGGCACAGTTGCCTTCCTCTTCTTCATCGGTCTATACTGAGGATAAAGATTACGATGCTGAACTTCTGGAACTTCTGCACACAGGACATAAAGTTACCGCAATTAAACTTAGACGAGAACTTTCAGGGGAAGGCCTGGGAGAGGCTAAAGATTACGTGGAAAAACTTGCATGCGAGCGTAAACCAGAAGACAAATATTCCGACGCTAAGCTTTTGAATCTCGTGCATGCGGGCCGGAAAATCGCGGCTATTAAGCTTAGATGGGAACTTTCAGGAGAAGGCCTGAAAGAGGCTAAAGATTACGTGGAAAAACTTGCATGCGAGCGTAAACCAGAGGACAAATATTCCGACGCTGAGCTTTTGAATCTCGTGCATGCGGGCCGGAAAGTCGCGGCTATTAAGCTTAGACGGGAACACTCAAGAGAAGGCCTGAAGGAAGCTAAAGATTACGTGGAAAAACTTGTATGCGAGCATAAATCAGAACTTGAATATGATAAGGAAAAATTATCTCTGCATTGTTCGATATGCGGCAGGGCTTTCATGTCGGACGAACCAGTTGCGGCATTGTCAAATGATGACGGCTCTCCCGGATCACCCTGTTGCATAGATTGTTTAAAAAAAGAGGCGATGGCGCCGACACAAGCATCAAATCTTGACGCTGAACTCCTGAAACTCCTACGGGAAGACCGGAAAATTACCGCCATAAAACTCAGACGAGACCGATTAGGTGAAGGATTGCGCGAAGCTAAAAAATACGTTGAAAAACTCGCATATAAACACGGACTTGTTCCAGAAACAACCGTGGATAAGCCTGGTGAAGTGCCCCAAAAAACGAAAAAATATACAGATAGTAACGCAGGATTGTGCGACATCTGCAACTGCGAACTTGACAGCCAGAGAAAGACTATCGTCAAAACGGATATTATTCGCGAGGCAACCGCAAATGGTTATCTTCCTCCTGTCGCAAAGTCCATGAACAGTGAACTGCTCCAGTTCGGCATGTCAGGAAAAGACATGTGGGAAGATACGATTGAAGCGGGTTCCGCAACCAACTGGGCTCTTTGCTCCGAGTGTTACAAGGAAATTACGAAATACGCCCAACCCGATGATTCTACGGCGAGCACACCTGAATCCAAGGAAAGCGCCATGGAACTGAAAGAATGCACACAGTGCGGTGCACAAGTTGAAACATTGAGGCATTCATGCCCGAAATGCGGAAGTACAATGTTTTCCATTGACCAAGATGAAGCCAGCAGCATTTTGGATAAACAGGCAAAAGCCGCCGAGCTGGTCACGCAGGGGGAACGCCTCATACAGGCGGGAAAATTCGAAAAAGCGAAGCAGACGCTTCATCAGGCGATTAAAATCAACCCTTATAATGAGACAGCTTACGGCAATTTGGGAGGCGTATTCTACTTCCAGGGCAAATATGCCGAAGCCATTCCATGGATGGAAAAAGCCTTGGAAATCAACCCGCATATCGCTGGAATTCCTGAAGCTCTTCAAAATGCCCGCGCAAAAGCTGACTCAGACGCTGATATAACTCGCAAAGCCCCTGATTATAAGACAGCGGATACTCATATAAACGAGCGAAATCCTTTGTGGAACTCATACGTAATCATTCTATTTTTAATGTTGCTTTCATGTGGTATCTATCAATATTTCTGGCTATATCGGGTATTTAAGGAACTGTACGCTCGCAAAACAACCAATCTGTCTCCCGGACGAGCTGTCGGCTATATGTTTATACCCCTTTTTAACCTGGTATGGATTTTTATCGTGTGGAAAAAACTTGGCGATGCAATTGTTCGCGCGTATGCGCAAGCGGGGCTTGTTAAACCCGTAACAGGCATTGTCTGGATACCACCGATTTCCTATTGGCTCGTAATTGTGTTCTATGCTATCTCTCCGACTGCCGGAGCAGTCAATATTATTTTCTTTTTTGTTTTATTATCGGCAATACTATGTAGAATTAATAAGCAAATGAATCGTCTTACAGGAGAACACAGCCATGAAGACCTTGAACACCCCGGAATGACAGAAAATCGGAGATCGCGTCTCAAACCGGAGTGCAAAGTTAAGCAAAGGGCTATTGTTTTAGGACACGGCTATCGTGAGTTGGCTGCGGCTCTTGGGACGTCAGGTTCTCCCGTTGTCAGCGGAGAAACTGTTATGGATATCAAACAGCAAATGCCGGAAATTTGTCCCCACTGCGGCGGAAACCATAATTGTATCTGGGTTATTGGTTTTTGCGGCTTTCAAGTTCCAGGCAGGGAAGGCAGAGCCTCTTCTGAAACCGAAATCAAAAAATGGGGAGACCGGTATCTCGACCTTTTTCGCGAACGGGGCGGCAGGGAACTTCTCAAAGATCAGGGAAAAAAAGATATGCTGGAATGGTTCTGGGATACATCGGCTTCTTCCGGTAGCCTGGTAATCAAGTGCAGTCCCGGGGGCAATACAAGCTGGTTATATGAACTGCTGGCTCTTATGGAGCAGACTGCGGTAGAACTGTCAGGAAAGAACGCTGCCTCAAATTCAAAGGGCAAAAATATTAATGCGGAAAAGCACTCGGAGCAGCCCGAAGTCAAACAAAAAAACGCGCCGCCGTCCGAGCCCGCAAGCCATTTGGGCGAAGCACTACTGAGCAATAACCGGGAACAGGCTGCTGAAGCGGCAAGGGAATGGAGTGCGCTCAGGGAGGATAACCCTGAACTTGCCGCCCAATTAATGCCGGCGGCGAGCGAGGCTGCTGAAAAAGCTCTTGAAACTCTCCGAAAGCTTCTCAAAAACGGTAAAACGGTGGGAGAAAACGAAGCATTTCAATTGGCGTCTTTCGGCGATGCGGCATCTTCTTATGCTCCTGTTTTGCAGAAACAAATGGAAGAAGCCGGAGAACCCGCAATGCAAAATCCCTGGCTGATCGGCGCCCTGGCATGCATGGTTTCCGATCCTAAACCTTACTTCTCAACCTTACTGGAATCAATGCGCAATGCCGATGAAGGCCGGGTTGAAGCTCCGCTGCTGCGCGTTCAAGCCGATGGCTCCGTCCAGATGGTACGGGACGTACGGGACGTTTACAGCGGCGGTATGGGCGCAGCCTTAGGGTATATCTCAGCCTGGGGCGCCAACAAACCGGCGGCAAATTCCCAGGATTCCCTGTTGTGTGCCTTGTCTATACTCGAAGAAGAAGGCCGCAATCAGTTACTGGCCTTACGAAAAGACTTTCCAAGCCAGGTTGACGGGCTTCTGAAGAACGAATAATACCAGTGCGCCGATCAGCAGTATTCGGAGTAGTGCGTGGTACCTTGCCTTACTTCTTTGTAAAGGCGCAAAATCGGCA
>JBAYCO010000301.1:0-5688 GCA_041668685.1 Victivallaceae bacterium
AAGAATCGCCGAACATTTATGTTCTGAAAGGAGCGGAATACAGAGAACGTTATTTGCCGTTACGGCAGAGGGTATGGTAAAAAATGCTTCCTTATTTTGGGGTTTCAATTCTATCGGAGGCAAAGCCAGGTTTCTAACAATATTTACAAAAAAATCGGCGCTTGTGTTGAAATAGCCGGTATTTAGATAACAGGCGTTGCCTTTTTGAGTCATCAGGGGCGTATTGGTAAATTTATCTTTGAGAAGAACTTTCGCACCGCATAATTTTATATTGCCGGGCGCAAGCCACCGTTTCCCTTTTGCAGCAAAGCTGCCGGCGCCGGAAGTTTTTACATATCCCGGCAACGCGGCGCCGTTATTATAACGTTTAACGCCGAAGATTTCCGCTGTATAATCCTTTTCAGCCGTTAAATCCCGGTTAGCCGTACTTATTTTAGAGTTCAACGCTAAAATCCTGTTGCCTGCGGAAAGATATTTTTTCAGGCTTGCAAGCATTTTTTCACTCATCGCGGCTCCCATATCTTCCGGGATTATAAGCAGGTCATATTTTTTGAGATTTTTTAAATCCAGGGCGAACCGGGAATCCAGCAACAGGGTGTCAACCGGAAAATGTTTTTTCAGTTCCGCCCTGAAATCTCCCAGAGTTTTCATATATGCGGTTTTTGCTTTTACCGGATGTCTCAGAATAAACGGCATGGAGGCAGACAAAATGGCTATATTGGCAACACTTTCAGCGCCGATCCATTTTTTATAGAGGATGTTCCATTTTTTTACATTTCCCGGCCCGTGGAAAAGCTTCAGCGCCTGTCGGCTCCGTCCTAGATATCCGGTGAAATAATCTCCGTAAACCTTGGTGAAATCAGCTATCTTTTTATAACCCCGGCGTACTATTTCAGGGAAAAGCATGGCACGGTATTCAAAAAAACTTATCGGTTTACCATGAAACGACCTTGCTCTTTTCCGGGGTAAATTAATTCCCTTATAACTGGCTGAAGTTTCCACCCAGGCTCCCCTGAGAGTGGAATAACCTGAAATATTATTTACCCAGAAATTGTCACAATATTTTTCCAGTTCAACAGTATCGTAACCCCAGCGGGCGGAATTCAGGTAATATTCAGGATCGTAGAGACAAAAAAATGTTTTAAGCCGATATTTTGCCGCAACGGCGGCCATTGTCCTGGCGATATTGGTTACGGTATCCGCTTTATATAAGTAAAACCGTCTTGTCCATTTATCGTTTTTACTGTCGTTGGGAATTTGATTACCGTTGTATTTTTCGCCAAAGTTTCTACTGCAAAATCCGGCAAAATCTTTAAGCTCACCATGGTGAGCGTCTTTGGCTTCAGCGCAGTTGAACTCGTGCAGCATAATGCCGCAGAGGCTTTTATGCCGTGGTTTATATTTTTCTCCCAGCTCAGCTATTATGGCTCTGTAAAAATCTATTTTCTCCGGACTGCGTAATCCTTTTGCCGGAGTATAAGCGACCCATACCCTCAAATTGTGCTTATCGGCTTCGGCAAGGGTTTCCTCCAGCCAATCACGACCCTTGAGTTCCCTGTCAAGTCGCACATTTTTTACTCTGCTCGGATAGAAAAATGCTCCCCCGCGTCCCTTATGGGCGGAAAAACAAATATCCGTAAAACCGACTTCAGCAATTGTTCCGACTATCATTTTTGACGGGAAAACTTCCGTATAGCCGTTTTCCCATACCGGTCCGCCGGGATATAACCAGACCATAATATCCTGTCCCTGGCAGAGATTTTCCATAAAGGCAAATAATAATAAAAGAATAAAAGCTTTCCCGCGCAGTCTCATATGCTAAAACCTGTTGTAATTATTTAGAGTTTAAAAAAGTTGTTTCATCCAGAAAAAACGTTTTTTCTGGAACATTTGTTCTTAATTTCAAAATTTTTGTCGTTTTTCCAAATAAAACGTCTCCATTTTTTTAATTGCTGTTGACAATGTATTCGTTTTGAACCAGTTTAACAGAAAAATTTTCCGGGTCGTTTACAGACATCTGTTTTACCGCTGTCCCATTCATCTCTCCCGGCTCAACTTTTTTGAGCTAAAATTTTACTTTAATTCCTGAAAGCTTACCAATCCTGTTGGGTTTAACTTTTTAAAATTCTGAATATCCGTTATGTTAAGGAGTTTATCCCTATGTTCCTATTTTATCGAGAGAAGAAAGCACTTTATTTGCCGTTTCAGCATCCGGACAGCCGATATTCAAAATGGTTTTTCGACGATCTATCTTCCCTAACAATTCGGATACTCTTTCCGGCGGAGTTGTAATTATGACACTTTTACCACTATTTTGAATTCGTTTGAACAGTTCCAGCCAGTTTAACGGATCACGGTATTCCGGTTGATTCATCCTGAAGGAGGGTACCCATTGAATTACTTTTAATTTGTCGATTTTCAGGAGAACATCAAGGTGTCTTATCTGCTCTTCTCCGTCCAGATGATATATGCCGCGTTCAAGACATTCATACGTCGATTCCAAATCCTCAAGTACGAAATCCCGGAACATTTCAGGAGAAAACATAACGCATATATCGCACTGGTTGGTTCTGAGTTTTTTGTCACTCCAGACCCCCATCCAGTCTATGTACCCAAGAGTCTTTGCGTTGGTGGCTTTACAGGTTTCTTCAAAAGTCGTTACGCCCAGCTTTGCAATTTTATCGCGTATGGCCTTAAGTTTTTCCGGTTCTTCCATCATGGCAATGAGTAAATTTTCCTCTCCTATCAGGCCTGCAATAATGTCGATAATACTAGAAATACCCCCTTGAGTCGTCAGATATCTACCTTTACTTCTTTGTGCGGAAAGACTGATGATTTTCTTCTGGAGTTGCCACCATTCATTATTACTGTCAAAATTGAAGTTTTCAGACAGGTCATCCAGATTTTTATAACACGGGGCATACCATGTTGTATCAGGCATAAAGTTGGGCTTACAGCCTAACCAAGCCAGACTAAACATCGGACCTAAGTAAACAAAATGGAATGGAAACGCTTCTCCTCCCCAGAAAGTGCGTTCCAGTCCGTAATCCAGATTATTGAAAACAATTTCAGGATCGATGTATTTACCTGGAACATCTGAAACAAATTTCGTGCTGCGTAACTCAGTTTGAGGAGGTATCGGAGCCGTAATTTTTGCGATGACACGATCAACTTTTTCCCCTACCCACCAGTCCCGCATCCGCTGCTTTGCTTCCCGCCAGTCTGGTTTATAAATACTCATATTTTCGTTCATTATATTGTATGCTCTCCAAAAGTTTAATTATTTACCTCAACTTTTTTAAGCTAAAAGTTTACGCAAAACGTAAAATGGTTTGAGGCAAAATTTCTCAAAATCCGTACTTGAGTTTTTCAAAACGCAAAAACGTAAACTCAAGATGATTGAAAATATAACGAAAATCAAAAATTATGAGATGTTAGTGAAAAAAATTCATTGATTTTTTTCTACCGTCTGTTTGGGTTCGTTTTTCCAATCTCATAACCGCTCTGTGTTCCGCCTCAACTTTTGTGGGCTAAAAGCTTACAACCTGTTTTTTACTGTTGGCTGAATTTTATTGCTGTACCAGAACGCCATCCAGATAATAGCATCCGTCCGCGCGCACAAACCATACTATTCCTTCGCCCAGGCTGGATATTCCGACCCGGGATGATGCGGCGCTGAAATCTTTCCTTATAAAATTCATTTCCTGTTTGTGCCGCCAGGCAAGATAAGACGGCGATGACGGAGTAATATATTCTATGTTGTTAGTATGACCGAGCACCGAATATTCCGTAAACCCGTCATTCGGGTTCCCGACTTCTCCCAATACCATTACCATGGAATTATTTCTGTAATTTGAAAGTATCCTGCCCATTCCATGGGTATTTGTAGCAACATAGTTGTTCATGGCATATCCGCGGGAAGCGGATTCGGTATGGTCATCAGCAACAAGCCATCCGGAAGGGCAATGAAAGACTGCCGACGTACCGGTTCGTCCGCCGCTTTCCAAGGTGATTTTTTTGTAATTCAAATATCCGGCTATCCTGGTGTCCCAACAGTCGCGCTCAGTTGCGCTCGCAGGTTTTTGAGGAAACCACGCATTATTGTCACCGGCATAAAAATTTAAAGCAAGCCCCTGCTGTTTTAAATTATTAAGGCAACTGATTTTTTTGACTTTCCCCCGTGCTGATTTTAACGCTGGAAGGAGGAGTGAAGCCAGTATCGCTATGATCGCGATCACGATGAGGAGTTCAATAAGTGTGAAAATGCTGCCTGCGCTTTTCACTGAGTGAGTTTGAATCCTGACTTTCATTTTTTTGCTCCTTTGATTTTATGCTGATTTTCCTGGAATCAGTTCAGGTTTTACTAATATTGATTTGGCCGGAACCCCATAGATCATGGCGACCAGTTTCTCAACGGCATATGCCCCGACCTTTTCGAACGGTTGTTTTATTGTTGTCAGGAGCGGTTGAATGGATTCGGTCAAATATAAACCGTTATATCCTACTATAAGAACTTCTTTACCGACCTTGACATTCAGCTCCAACAGCCGATGCATCAGATAGGACGCTTCCTGGTCGTTAGGCAGATATACGCCTACCGGACCTTCCGTCGAATACTGAAGGAAATCGTGAATTCTTGTCGCTAAAAATCCGGCGGCGGCAATGGATATGCTGTTCAGGATGTCGCCGGAACCGACAACGGCGGAAGTATCCAGTACCTCGATTTGTTTCCCGGCGGCGGCAACGGTATCACTGAACCCCGTGATCCGTTCAGGTATGTAATCGTAAGCACGGGTCCATAAATGCGAAACTTTTTTAGCCAGCAGATATTCCGCGGCTAGTCTGCCGCCGTGATAATTATCGATGCTTACCGAAGTGCAGCCCCGCCATTGCCAGTTGCGGCTTCCTCCTTCAATCAATATCATTTTGCCGCCGTCATTCTGGTAAGCGGTTATTAAGGCTTCAATTTCCGGATCCATCTTGAAATAGGGATAGGTGATAATGCCGCAATTCCGGGATTGGCGGGAACGCGTGATAAATTCAAGATAGCTGTTTTTGTCAACATTGAAATAAAACGCCAGCGGAAAATTCTTTTTTTCGGCTTCTTCTCCTATACCTTTCATTAACCTTGCCAGCAGTGCGTCAGCCCGCGCTGGCAGAAAACAGCCGATTACTGGATTCTTGCCGCGCTTCAGAAATTCAGCGGCTCGATTCGGGCGATAACCCAGGCGTCCGGCAATTTCCCGGATGTGTTTGCGGGTTTCATCCGCAACCCTGGCGTCCTTATGCGGTTTGGGGCTCAATACCCGTGATACCACAGGAATTGAAAAACCTGATTCTTTTGCTATTTCCGCGAGTTTTACCATGATCATTTTTCCGAATTTAAATCTTGAGAAAACGTTTTCTCATAATTATTATAAAACATATCTCTGTTCCTGTCAAGACCGGTTTTCTAAAAAAACGGATATTTATTTTTATTTTGGTAATGGCTCAGTCTTTTCCTGAGGCTGAATGTGCTGCTTTACGTGATAGTAGCATAACCGTCCCGGTTGTGTCGGTGGCCAGTTAACGTCTGTCCGTTCATGACTCAAGCGAGACGCTTGAGCTACTATTTAAACCTGCGAAAAGAGTGAGCCATTACTTATTTTGGAAGGCCTGTTTTGTATACTGTATTAATCTGAAAATTTA
>JBAYCO010000302.1:0-5680 GCA_041668685.1 Victivallaceae bacterium
GATTTTGACCTCAATTTAAAAAAGGATGAAAGCCAAAGTAAGATCATAAAAATTGACCTGCCCAAAGGTTTTTTTACTTTCTCCGCCAATCTTGACGCTAAAGAAAACCATGTAAAAAAGGAAGCCCAGGCTTCTATCGCAGTTATTTCTCCGTTTTCCAATAAAAAACAGAGCGGCAACAATTTCTTCGGCGGCCATTTCTGGCGCGGAACGCCGAATTTTGTGTTTGCGCTGGCGGAAGAGATCGGACAGAAATATTCATACATATTCCACCTTTTGAGCTGGGCGGGATCTCCGCAGAACTGGAAAGAAAACAATCCGCAGTGGAAAATCGCCGATGAAAAACTGGCTGTCGCCAAAAAACACAATATGACCCCGATTATGAGCCTGTACGGCTGTCCGCCATGGACAGGCGGAAAAGAACAACCGCAGGACCCGGCTAAAATAAATGATAAACTTATTTCCGGCTGGAGCGATTATACGTCCGAAATAGCCAAAAGATATAAAGACAGAGTAAAATACTGGGTTGTCTGGGCGGAATTTATGCGGGCTCCGTTTGATGTTACTGCTCAAAACTACCTGAAGTTCGTCAAAGGCGCTTATGAAGCCATAAAAAAACAGAACCCGGAAGCCGTGGTCGTCGGTTACGGCATCCACGAATTCAAAGACACCCTGTTGAAGGCCGAAGCCGCGTTTAAAGCCGGAACGCTTGATTATGTCGATGTCGTCGGCATTAATCCTTACTGGCGTCCCCACAGCCCGGAAGAAATGGGTTACGGCAAAATGCTTGACAAACTGAAAGGCCTGATGAGAAAATACAATAACGGCAAAGAAAAACCGCTTTGGGTAACCGAAATCGGCTGGAGAGGTTCCGACACGTTGTATTCTGAATTGCCTTACGGGGAAGGAAAAACCTACACTGATTTTGTGACAGAGTTGGCGCAGGCGGAAAATATTGTCCGGATGCATATAATATCCCTGGCTAAAGGCGTGAAGCTTTTCAATACTTTCTGCGTTTATGCCGGCGCTTATCCCAGCATATTCAACTACAGTCTGGTGCATCAGGGCGATTTTACCCCTAAACTGGGATATGTGGCCTACAACAACATGGTCAATATGCTGAAAGGCCTGAAGTTCGACAAGGAAATCAGGAAAGGCAAAGGCATCAGGTGTTATCAGTTCAAAGACGAAAGCAACGGCGAACAGGTATTTACCATATGGAGCTGCGGTAAAAAAACAGCAAAAATCGCTTTGGCGTTGAAACCGGGAAAAGTTGAAATCACCAATATGGTAGGAAAAGCTTTGCAGCCGGCAAAAAGCGGAAAAACCATCCTGGCATTGACGGGAAGCCCTTTATACCTAAGGGGGAAAGGCGGAGAACTTGAAAAGAGCATTCAGAAAAGTGAAATATCTTATGATAAAAATTAACTTTTCAGATATTGCAGCGAAATTTGTAAACTAGCTAAGGAGGTAAAGCTCAATTTATCAGAATAACAGAATACGTGTTATTAAAAAATGTGTCGAAACGGCTGGTTATGTATATCAGCCGGAAAGATTGTCAGTAAATCCTTATCATGATCTTAAAAAAAGGAGCGCAAAAATGAAAAAGGTAAGGAACAAAAAAAGCCGTAAGAGTTTGATTGACAAGGGTTTCACCCTCATTGAACTCCTCGTCGTGATCGCCATCATAGCGATTCTCGCTTCAATGCTGCTGCCGGCGTTAAGCAAGGCCAGGGAAAAGGGGAAGCAAATCTCCTGTGCAAGCAACCTGAAACAAATGGGGACCGCATTAAACTTCTACATGAATGACTATGAAGGATATGCGCCGTTCGGTTACAGCGCCACCGGTCTGGCATGGTTTCAGAATAACGCTTTTCTGGGCTACCTGAACGTAAGGAACACATCAAAATCAACGGACAAGCCGGGAGTGATGATATGTCCCTCGGACAAAGATCCCATGAAAAGATGGTGCGATGATACAGCATCGGTTTTCCTTCCATGGATAAGTTACGCATTGCCTGAGTATGCCAGTGACGGAGGCGTGGTGGGTGAAGGTTATTGCCCGCGTATTTCTATTCATAAAAATCCGGGAAAATACGTTGCCTGGGTGGATTCGGATTATTACAGATTATTTGATGACGGCACTTATTATTGGGACTACATAGCATCGGCTGCTCTGGAAAGACACGGCGGCGGCGTAAATGTCTGCTATCTTGATTTTCACGTAGCCTGGTTGTCAAATAAGGGCGGTTACAGCAATACCACGCTGCCTATTCACGACTGATACGTAACGAACTGGTAATAAACAAGAAATGGCGCCTTGTATTATAAGGCGGGGGGGCGTTTTGTGCTCATTACCTGGCAATTTTCACTATCAAACTGCGCTGTTTGATTTATTGCGCTCCAGGCAAAGTCGCAGTTTAAGTAACCGGGATAGATATCAAGCACCCCCAAGGAGACATATATGTATTTAAAAACTCTTTTTAAGCGTGGCGGACCGCTGATAAAGAATAAACTTTTTTCGTCAGGTTTATCAATATTTCTTTTTGTCGGCGTATGGAATCTTTCTGCTGAAGAATATTATAAGAACGATTTCGAAAACTCGCAGGATGATATAAGCCATTGGGAATCCACCGCCGACGACAAAGACTGCATTGTGAAATTTAAAGGAATTATTTCCGAGTCACAAGGCGGCAAGGCGTATTCCGGCGATAAGTCTTTCAAAATGGATATAATGCTGGCTGGCAGCAAAGCGACCGAAATCCATTATGATTATTGGACATCCGGCGCCAAGCTGGAAATTCCTTTAAACAAGCCGGTTTTTCTTTCCGGGTTTATTTATTTCCCGGAATTTGACGAAATGAAAGATATTGACGTAAGGATCGGTTTCAGGGTAAGGGGTACTTTGAATTCCATCGGTAAGTTCTGCCAGGGAAACTCTCCCATCAAAACTATGAAAAAAGCAAAAAACGGGTGGTGGTTCCAGCAGGTGGACTTGCATAAACAACTGATAAAAGACGGCCCGTGGGCGGAAGATACCGTGTTGCTCGGCTGGTATATAAGCATTAAAAGTAAAAACAAATTCAACGGCCAGAGGATAATTTTCTATATCGATGACGTTGAAGTCTCTTCGGAAAAAAAAGAAATTTCCGGTTTGTCGGGTAACGCCGCCAGACCGGAAATAACCAAAGGTAATCTGTATACGGTAAAATATATGTCCGCGTTTCATGATCGGCTGTTTCCGGTAAAAAACCTGGTTGACAACAGCAGCTTTGAACTGGGAACAAAAAGCTGGGGCCTGACTTGCAGCGGCAGGGAACGTTGCTGGGAAATAGATGATACCCAGGCGTATCACGGGAAAAAATCTTTGAAACTTTATACGGCGGACGAGAAGGAAGTCAATGCCTTTACGGTAAATTCCCTGCCGGTACCGATAAAGGAAGGAGAAAATTATGTTTTTTCCGTGTACATGAAAAGCGGCCGGGAAAATGAATCCGTGCACGTTAATGGAACTGATTTCAGACTTGCAAAAAAATGGTCACGTTATGAAGCGCCGCTTGGGCGTTTAAGGGGAAACATAAACACCGGCTGTTATTCCGTTCGTATCAATTATAGCGGCAGTTCTGAAATATGGCTGGATGCCGCCCAGTTTGAAAAGGCCGATAAAGCTACGGAATACACGATGCCTGGATCACTTGAAATCGGACTTAATACGACCCGAAAAATAAATGTTTATTCCATCGGCGATGAAACTGCCGTTCTGTTAAGTATGCAAAATGGTCTTTCTGAAACTTCCGCCCCGCATATTCGCTTTCAGATTAAAGATTTCAAAGATAAAATCATTATAGATAAAAAAAAATTATTCAGCTTAAAACCAGGCGAAACCATCGACTTCCCCTTTCCCTTCAAGTTGCCTGAAGGCTTTTATAATGCAACCGCGGATGTAGTTTCAGGAAATAAGGTTGCCAAAAGCGCCCGGTGTTCATTTTCCGTCATAAATACAGTTTCCGATAATAAGGCGCCAGTATATTCATCAGGGGGATTTCATTTTAACTCAAGTTCGGACTTTGCTCTGAAAACGGATAAAATGCTGGGCCATAAATACATTATGCTTTATCATCTTTTAATGTTATCCGATGCCCCGGAAAACTGGCGCAACGAAAATTTTCAATGGAAAACCGCGGATAAAAAACTTGAATTGCTGAAAGCCCGCAATCTTACCCCGATAGTTGCCCTGCATGGTTTGCCATCGTGGGAAAAAATAGAAATGAAATCAGCCGGTTCTCCCAAAGACCCGGCGAAACTTTCGGAAAAAATACTTAATGAATGGCGCGACTATACCCATGCTGTGGTAAAAAGATATAAAGACAGAGTCAAATATTGGGACATATGGTCGGAATTTGTCCGGTTCCCCATAGAGGTTGACGCCGGAATGTACGTGAAATTCCTTAAAGTTGCCTATGAAACTATTAAAACGCTTGATCCCGATGCGGTTGTTATCGGTATCGGCGCGGAAAATTCCGGTCCGGCCAGGTCAATGGATTATCAGAAGTTCCTCTTTAAAAACGAAGCGGTTTTCAAGCTTGGCGGCCTGAAATACATGGATGTCGTCGGCATCCATCCATACGGGCCTTTTTATTCTCCGGAGGAACTTGATTACTCTGGCGCCTTGGAAAAACTTAAGGCCATGATAAGGAAGTATAACAACAACCGGGAAAAACCTGTTTGGGTTACTGAGGTCGGCTGGCGGGGCATAGATACGTTATATTATGATTTGAAATACGGCGAAGGAAACAGATATGGTAATTTTGTCACAGAATCAGGGCAGGCTGAAAATCTTGTTCGAATGAACGTCATTTCAATGGCTCACGGAATTAAAAAATTTTTCCCGTTTACCAATTATGCCGGCAGCTATACGAATATATATGCTTATTCTTTGTTCGATAATGATTTTATTTCTCCCAAACCCGGTTTTTCGGCATGGAACAATATGGCCGATATCCTGTTTCAGGCATCTTTCGTTTCAAGAGTGAAACTGCCGGACGGAATACGCTGTTATGAATTTAAGAAAGGGAATGAGTCCATTTACGTATTGTGGCATTGCGACAAAAAATCGAAGATAAAAATAACCCTCGATATCGATGCCGCCAAGCTTAAAATGATCAATCTTACGGGTTCCGCCGTTTCCCTGGGCGGAAAACCTGTTGTCCTGGAGTTAAGCGGCAGTCCGGTTTATGTGATCGGTAAAAGCGGAGAACTGAAAAAGGCGGTTTCAAACGGCAGCGTAACAAGGGGAAACGGAGAGATCGCAAGCGAAGTTTCTTTTGACGGACGCAAGCTGTATTTAAAAATCCGGAATTTAAGTTCCCGGCGGCTTGACGGCAGGATTTCAATGTTCCTGCCCGACGGCTGGCGCGTCAAGGCGTCTTCATTTGATTTCAATCTGGCTTCACGGGAAACTCGAAGCTATCAAAGCGATATTCAGGTAAACGCGTATGATCCCCTGAAGGATATTGTCGGGATAAAAATTGCGACACAAACAAAGGTTTACAACCAACAGGTAAAACCGATAATGTGTCCGTATGCTGAAATAGACAATAACGGTCAGGTCAAGACCTGGGGCAAGGTTACTCCGTTGCGTCTGGGCAAGGCGGAAATAATCGGTAAAAACTGGAAAAAC
>JBAYCO010000303.1:0-5651 GCA_041668685.1 Victivallaceae bacterium
CTGGAATATTGCAATTTTATACTCCGTTATCTTTTCCTGGTTTAATAGATAAAATATTTGGAAAATATTAAATAGACTGTTGACAAAATTAGTATAATCAGTTATAATTGAAATATGATAGAACGGTTTATCAAGGTGATTTACTAAATTTACTAAATAGGAAACAGTGTGATAAAATCAGTGACAATTAAAGATGTTGCGGAAAAAGCCGGAGTTTCGAAAGCTTCGGTATGGGCGGCATTGAAAACTGGTGAGAGTTGTATCCGCCTGTCTTCGGCGACAAAGGAACGCATACAAAATGCTGTACGTGAGTTAAATTACCGTCCTGATAAGATAGCCCAGAGCATGGTAAGTCGGAAATCTTATTTGCTCGGTTTTAATTTCAGTTGTAATAATAATCTTTGGCATCATGCAATACGGATAATTGAAGGGTTACAGAGATGCTGTCGTGACAACGGCTATTCTTTGGTCGTTTATCCGGCGAACAACGTTGATGAGGAATATCAGAATCTGCAACAGGCAGTTAACCGACGACTTGATGGTTTATTAACTATTCCGTTGTTGACGGATAATTGCCATAATGGTAAAGAATATTGCCGAATAGCCAGCGAAGCAATGCCGGTAGTACAGGTCTGTTTTCCTCTTTGTCCTGAGTTGCCTTCAATCGCCCATGATTTTAAATATATTGCCAAACGTGCGACTGAATATTTGATTGGCCGGGGGCATCGGCAAATTGTGCTGGTGACGTTTGATAATTATCGAGACTCTGCTAATGGAATTAGTTCATATGAGCATAATCAGGGATACCGGATGGCGATGACTAAAGCCGGTTTAGCTCCGGAAGTGTTTTCTCATGGAGCTCATGTTTTTAAACATACGGCGGACGACACCTATAAGATTGCAGAACAAGTTTTGCGATTGCCATTCAAACCGACGGCAATTGTCGCAAGTTCCAATAACGGGGCATTAGGACTGATTAAACGTTGGAACGAACTAGGCGTCAAAGTACCGGATGATATCTCGATAATCGGTTGTGCAAATGACTTGGATGTGCCTGATTGCTTGACCCCAAAATTAAATGGATTTAAGGCAGAGTTCGAAGATATTGGCAAGCGGGCCTTTGAATTGTGCTTGAAAGAAAAAAGACAGATTAAACCGGAACATTTTCGCATAAAACTGCAGTTACAGAAAGGAACCACGGTAAGGGATATCTAAATATATACAATAAAAAATCTTAAAGGAGGATTACAAAAAATACTTATAAAGCTTCATATTAAATAAATTTTTAACGAGGAACGAAAGAAATGAAAACCAAGAACAGTAATATTGGGAAAGCAAGCATTTTTACACTTATCGAACTCCTGGTAGTGATTGCGATCATAGCAATACTCGCCGGCATGTTGCTCCCGGCGTTGAATAACGCCAGGAATAAGACAAAAACTATTGATTGTCTTAATAACCTGAAGCAGAATGGACTGGCGTTGTCAATTTATGCCGGAGACTATAAGGATTTTTTACCGCCGGCTAATTATGATGATTTTATTCGTGATCCGTATACTGATACCCCATGGTACGGAGTTACCAGAAACTATCGAACGTCATATGTTACTACCAACCTTGAAAATTGTGTTGCCCTCGGAAAACTGTTAAAAAATAAATACCTCACTAATATAAAAACGTTTATGTGCTTGAGTGTTACTGCATTGTACGTCAGCCCCACGCTCGGCAATCTTTATTGGAGCAAATATACTTCTTATGCCTATTTCGGCGGCTTGAATTTTAATGCCTGGGGAAACAAAAAAAGATCCCGTGTGGGAGATTACGCCGGGGCTTCAATTATGTTTGATTGGGATCCGGATAGTGAGTATCGTAGTTTATTCCGTTTTCATGGCGGCAGGCTGAACGTTTTATATATGGACGGCCATGCCGAAACAACAAAACCCAATATGCTTTATTGGAATGGTGACAATTATACTTACTCTCTGGATAAATGAGCAAATTAATTTACAAACTTGAAAAATATATGAAAATTTTAATAACAATCATAATATGTACCAGTTCGACTTGGCTTATTGCCGGGAATATGTTTAATAATCCGGCATTGAATAAAATCAGGAAACAAAAAGTTATTGAGCATGATGCGCTAAGCATAGTAAAAGACGCCAAGGCGCAAGCGGTAGTAATAATACCAGCGCTCAAAAATGCCGGCAATTCTGAAGAAAATAAAGCGTTAAAGCAAATCAACCTTATAACCCGTCAGGCGGCGCTTGAGCTAATTAAATACGTAAAAGCAGTGACCGGAGCTGAATTGCCGCTGCAAACCGCCGATGAGGCTTTGCCGCCTGGGAAAAAATTAATTCTGGTTGGAGAAAGTAAATGGACAAAGGACAAAGGAATAAGCGCCCAAGATTTACCGCTTGAGGGATTCAGAATCCAAAGTTTCCCGGAAGGTGTGGCAATCGTTGGACGCATGCCGGATAAACGTGAAAATTTTGATTTAGGCGGCGGTTATTATGTGCTTGACGCTTCGGCGGCTCAAAGTATTCGTTTCGGGGTTTACGACTTCCTTGAACGTTTTTGTGGTGTCCGGTGGTATTATCCAGGCGAACTTGGAACATATATTCCTCAGAAAAGAGACTTACTGATTCCAGCCTGTCATTATACTGACTGGCCGGAATTCTCAAAACGTTCCGGCGCTCATTGGTTGTTTTATCATAATCCGGCAAAAACGGTTAATAATCATATCGGCACCGAAAAATACAGTCCATTTTTTAGAGCGGGAGATTCATCTTACGTGGAATTCGGCTGTCATTCTCCAAATAACTTTGGTGTGCATCGGGAAAAAAATCCCGAATGTTTTGAACTATCAAACAATGGTAAAAGAGATGAAAACTTTCCTTGCTACGGCAATCCGAAAACCATTGATTTGATGCTTGATGATATGTCGCGCTTTTACGAGACTGGAAATGGAGAATCTTACAAAGCCCGTAAGAACGGAAAATTATGGTGTCCGCCAACGAAAAACCGGGTCGTGGTTAGTCCGCCTGATAAAAACGTTATATGCAATTGTAAATACTGTAAAAAACTATGGCGAAATGATTTGGGGTATTATGGGCAGGCTAGCGGGATATTATGTGAATTTACCAGTGATTTTGCGAAAAAAGTTGCAACAAAATATCCGAATGTAAAAGTATTATTTTTGCCTTATATGAATTATTTGACGTGTCCGGAAAATACTAAATTACCGTCAAATGTTGTACCATTTGTATGTCTTACCTATGGGACGGCAAATCAAAAAGAACCGGCAGTGGAAAATTATAATACCTGCGTGGTAAATAATTGGGCAAAAGCTGTTGACAATAAGGTTATTGTTTGGGAGTATCTGTGCTGGCCTGCAGAAAATACTTTCATGCCGTTTCAATATTCCGGTCTTATTAAAAGATTCTATTTAAAAAACCGCGGGAAAATTCTGGGAATATTTGTTGATGGGCATCTCTCGCGAGGCGGACGACGTGTACCTGTGGATACAACTCCCGGAGGAGAGTGGGCATATAGCCATCCGACGATTTATTGCTGGTACCGCTTGATGTGGAATCCAGAGTTTGACGATAAAGCCGCGCTTGACGAATATTGTACTTTGATGTATGGACCGGCAGCTTCGGAAATGAAGAAAATATTAAACTTATTGGCTTCACGCTGGGGAAAAATAAAATGGAAAGACGGGATTCGGAATCACAATGTGGAAAAAAGTCAGATCCATGATGAAACCATGCCGAAAAACGAAGTGGAAAAACTAGCGGAATTATTGAAAAAAGCGGAAAAGCTTGTTGGGCAAAAAACTTTATGCAGAAAAAGACTGGATTTTTTCGGAACCGCAATTAAAAAATTCATAGAAGCGTCAAGGCAGTATCACCTTAATGCTGACAAGATGAAACAAATGGAAAAGGAATTAATTCAGCTGGAAAAAGTTATGCTCACGGGGAATAAAAAAACATTTCCTGGTACAATTTCGCTTCGTGTCAGTGAAGCAAAACTATGGCCATGCGGAAAATATACTCCCAAGCTGGTTAAAGATTCGAAGTCTGCTCTCGGATTTACTATTTATCAGCCGGGTAACAACAGAAATTGGGCGGTTCATTGGAACCAGTTGGCAAACAAACCTTTTGCAAAAGATACAGTTTATGTGATCAGGATTCATTGTCGGATAGACAAAAAAAATGATACCGGAAATGCATTTGCCTGTAGAATGTACAATCCCGTGACGAACAATTATCCATGCGGTAGAGCTTTTAAGGCAAATAATATTGATATGCTTAAATATAAATGGCTTACGGTGGGAAAAGTGGTGCCGGCCAAAGATGATTATCTTTATACCTCGCCATATGAAAATCCATCTGTTTCAGGAATTTATATTGACGCGGTCGAATTAATTCCGGAAAAGGAAATAAAAAAAGCAAGGTTGTCTCGGAAATAAATGATGGTCTGTTTGAAAATTATTCTATCGAGCAATTTTTCACGTTCGATAATAACAAAAAAAATAGGTTGAAAAATGAATACTTTGTTGTCATGGGACAGAAGGACTGTTAACAAAGAACTTATGGCTTTACTGGAAACGTTAAGTCATGAATACCCGCTCAAAGAAAACTCTTCTGATGGTATTAAACTTGTTTTTCAGAAACAGGGAAAAGGGCTTAATGTTGAAATCAATGGAAATGCTGCTTTAATCAAGTACAGTTCCTTAAATACTGCTGCACGAGGTATTGGCAAGCTTCTTGCCGGCGAGAGGAAAATTTCTGAAAAATTACCTTTTAATACTTTTGGTATCCTTATCGACTGTTCCAGAAATGCTACCTTAAGGGTGGATTATTTTAAAAAATATCTCTGTCGGCTTGCCCTTATGGGCTATAATATGGCAATGCTTTATACAAAAGACGCTTATGAATTGCCCGGTGAAGATTTTTTCGGTTATTTGCGGGGGCGTTATACTCTGAAGGATTTACAGGAAATAGATTCTTACGCTTCGACTCTCGGAATAGAGATGATTGGAAGCATTCAAACCCTTGGGCATTTGGAACCGACTTTACAATGGCCGGCTTATGCCGAAATTAAAGACACTTCAAGCGTTATTCTTACCAGCGAAGAAAAATCCTATAAATTAATCAGAAAAATCCTTGAGTTTTGGTCAATGGCATTTAAAAGCCGGCGGATTCATTTAGGAATGGATGAGACCCATGATCTTGGGCGTGGCCGTTATATGAATTTGAACGGTTATAAACGCGGCTATGACATTTTTAACGATCACTTAAACAAGGTTGTAAAAGAGTGTGACACCCTTAAACTAAAACCTATTATCTGGAGTGATATGTATTTCCGTATGGGAAGCAGCAGCGGTGATTACTATGACAAAAGCCTCGTGATTCCTTCTGATATAAAAAATGATATTCCCAAGTCAGTTCAAATTAATTATTGGGATTATTATCATGATAATGAAGAGTTTTATCGCGAATGGATAAAGCGTCATCGGGAAGAACTAGTACAATGTAAAACTTAAAAATTCGCATTTTAAAAAAGTTATGCTATGTTATCTCAATAATCATGGAGGTAACTATGGCACCAAGGTATCGCGTAACATTGACGGCAGAAGAAAGAAA
>JBAYCO010000304.1:0-5626 GCA_041668685.1 Victivallaceae bacterium
GACAAGTATACCAGCCGGGCCGCAGGATAACGCCACAATGTAGTGAAAAGCAATGCTCGAACGACAGCACCCGATATGGTAACCGGCAAAGAGCGCAAACACTATTACGAAAATCATAGCTCCGGCGATAAAGAAGTAAGTTTTATAGCGACTGGCGTAACTACGCAGCTTGGCGGCGGCTTCACCAAATTCATGGTTGATGACAGAAAAAACTCCGTAAGCCTCGTTGAGTTTTTCCTTGACCTTGTAGAATTCCTTCACAGCCAATTGCATTTCAACCTCATTCGCTATGAATTTCCCCAGTTTTTCCGTAGTAATTGCTTCTTGTTTCCGGGGATTTTCTTTCTCTCTGTTTATTCCCCTTTCCGTAACCGTTTCTTTTCCAGGAGGGTTTTCATATCGTTTGTCGTTCTGTCTTTTCAAAAAAGATTTTAAAGAGTTTACTGTTGCTCCGCAATGATAATTTGCATTAAGAAACTTCACAATCTCAGCGTTTGTTTTACCTTCAGTTTTCATTTTGTGAATTTCATCAAAATGATCTGTATATATTGATTTAAACATTTTTCTTTTCTCCCGAGCTAATTTTGTTCATGATTTTTATAAGACTTCTGTTACTACTTACCTGGCTATTCAACTAGAGTCGTGAAAAACGCTTGCCGTTTTGACAAAGTTTTTGCACCTGCATAATTTCCCGTTTTCAGTTATCAGTTGAGCGAGCATGTCGTCGAATTCGTCATCCAAAGCGGCATAGGATATTATCGGTTCGAGTTCGCATTCGGTATTAAATTCTGTTGGATCATCCGGAAGCTTAGCGCAACTGTAACAGTTGTATATCAGCCAGTCCATGAACTTACCGGTGTCAGGGAAAATTTCATTTAACGTCATTTTCTTTGTTCCTTTTTTGTCTTTTTATTATTCACAGAAAAACCAATCCAGATTAAAAAATTCCAAAAGCGTAATCAATAAAAAAGCAATGATGATCGCGAAAAGTAAAAGCACAGAGGTTTTCAATAGATCAATTGCCTTTTTTATCTTTTTTTCATGATAGTCTTGCATGGCGTCTCCTTTTTATCAGGTTAATGTTCACGGGAGCAAAAATTCTTTTTCCTCTTTGACAATTTCTTTTATTCTGGTAATGCGTTCGTTGTTGAACGGCTCATTCAGGAGCGTGCTGGCGGTATTGAAAATTCCCAGTTCCACCAGTATTTGTTTTTGCCCGGCCAGAAAATATTCGAAGTCCATGCCAAAGACATCAACTAAAATTGAGTTCATGTAATATTGAACTTTCACCGCATCTTCCGTTTCGCCCTCTTTAGCCAATTTCAGGATTCCATCAGCGATAAAACCGGTGAAGCACGCAGTGCTAAGCAAAACTCCGTCATAACCGAATTTTACCGGAGACACGCAGTTTGCTTCATGACCGCTGAGTGTGAACAACTTATTTTTACGTCCTTTGGCAATATTCAAAAGTATTGCCGTTTTGTGGGGATCATTCAAACAGTTTGCTATTAAAATAACCTTCGGCTGCAAAAGGATTTCCACAAAAAGCGGGACGGGTGAAACTCTATTGAAATGATACAGGGCAATCGGCAGAGAGCTTTTTTCGATCACTGAGAAGTATAATTCCTTCAAATATTCCTGCTCAATTTCAATCGAAGTAAACGGAAAACCGATAACCGCTATATCAATACCGCAGTCCTCAATGCGTTTGATATCGTCAAGCATCAGTTTGACGGGATTATCCTCAATTTGCATTGCCAGAAGCATACGATCCCGGTTGCTTTTTACCACTTCTTTAGCTAATTCCATTCGCCTGGAATCACTCATTGCGTGTCCTTCACCGTTAGGGCTTGCCAGAAGCAGTCCCTTGATCCCAAGCCGCACCTGATGTTCCACCAAACGCTCAACAGCTTCCGTATCCAACTCCAATTCATTTGTAAACGGAGTCGGCACTGCCGACCAGACACCGGCAATATTTTCACGATTTAACCTCTTCATAATCACATCCTCCTCTTGATAGTTTCAGGGTAATTACCGCATTGTTATTTTCTCATAGGCAGCCATCCCGGTTTATTTATCTTTATTTTTTGACCATCTTCCGATTTGATTTGCTTCAATAAATCGGAAATTTCCTTTCCCAACTTTTTGAAATCTTTCGACTTGAAAGAGCGTTCCTTATCTTTGGAAAATTCCGCAACTTCTCCCAGCACGGCGATCAGTTCCTTCATAAGTATTTCTTCAAGCTTTTCTTCTTTCTCGGCTAATATTTTTTGTAGGCTCTTACGCAACACGCTGGCTTCAGAACGTGTGCGTATTTCTCGGCTATGGTTTAACACATCAATCGCTTTTTCTGCCAAGCTTTCCAATTCTCTCAAAACACGGAAATCGTCCATCACACATTTTTTCATCTTTAACCTTTTTGTCTTGTTGTTTTGGGTGTGACTTTTTTCGGGATGCGGACAGTTTCCTGAACCGTTTTGGAGACAAAAAAAGCGTGCCGGAAAGTGTATAAATACACCATTTCCGGCACGCTTTTATCAGAAGAGAACTTATTCCCTTCAAGCGATGCCTGCTGACAGTCCTTTCCCTGAAAAACAGAGACAATACTGCCCGCCGTTCCTATCGCTAATTATATTTTCACTTTTTAACTCCTTATTTTGTTTTGTTATTGTTTTATTGTGGCCAAAGGCCAGTAATTTTTGGTAATTCTATAAAAGTCATTTATAGTGAAAAAATTCACTTTTTTCAGATCAATATTGACTTTGTCATTTATTTTTATCATAACATGGCATATCCTGCCTTTCACTATTCATAATTCATTTCTTTTGTAATATCGCTAACTGTTATAGTTAATCTTCTGCATAAGCAGAACCACAAAGTAAGTATTATTCCTACAAAAACAACTCCCACATAAATTATAGATACTGACATGTTCAGTTGAATTTGTAGATTTCTATAATACGAGAATATTGTTATAAAATCAATTTAGAGTAATTTTTCCCCCAGTTTCTAATTTACTGTTGCTATGTAAATACTGCCTATCAATAAAACGGTACCCGCTATTTTACGGAAAGTAACTTTTTCCCGATACAGAAGGATTCCTACCAGAAAGGCAATCAAAGGCCAGGCGCTGGTAATAATTACGGTCCTGTTGATACCTATATAATTCATTGCCGCGAAAAACATACAATATCCTACTCCGAAACTAAGAATACCGTGAATCAGATAACATATTTTATCATACTTTGAAATATTATAAACTTTTTTAAACTTTTTACGGATTAGGAGCCAGGAATAATATCCGATCCCACCGGCAAAAAGGGCGGCTGGCGTAACAATCGCCGAGGGCAATATTGCGACGGCTTCCCGCAACAGAATGTCCCCGATGGCCCAGAATACACATGCCAGCAATACCATTATAATTCCATATCTCAGGGATTCCGTATGGGTATGGGTACTTTTTCCGGCAAGGGTAAACGCTCCGGCGATGCCAACCAAGCCTCCCAGGATTGTATATTTAGACAAGGGTTCTATTCCCAGTAAAAACACTAATATTATAACCACTATTATTTTTAGAGACTTAAGAGGAACGATCGTTGATATTTCCGCTGATTTAATCGCCTCATAATAGAAAATTGTTGCCAGCGGAAATTGGCATATTCCCCCAAGAACGATATAGAGCACTAAGGTTTTCCATGAACTTTTCCAAATTTCAGGAGAACAATTAAGCGCATTATACAGGAAAAAAGGTGTTAAAATAAATAATCCGCCCAATATGCTAAAAAAAACGCCCTGTCTGCCGGGAGCTCTTGACATTTTTACCGGAATGACGCACAATCCCCATGATATAATTGTGATTCCTGCTAATAAATAACCTATCATATAATTGTTCATATTCTTATAACTAAGAGTTTTACAAGTTTAAAAGTTGCTTCCCCTAAAAAAAATCTGTATTTCCCCCAGACGGCTGTTCTGAACCGTTTGTTGATTCATATTACCTTTATAGTGAACATTATTTCTTTATATCATTACTATCAAAAGATATTACTATTGTAGTTTGAACCGATATTTCTTTAAATATTTTTTGGCTGATATTAAATAACGATTAATTTCAGAACGTTTCATTTTATTATATTCCGTCAATTTCGTTTACCGTTTTTCCCGAAAGATCAATTTTAAAATTTTTTATTTCAAACGGCAACAACTCCACCTCCGTATTTATCTTACCGTCTAAAACAGATAGTTTCGTTACAACTTTGTTTTTACTGGAATTGAAAAGCCGTAACACTGATTGTCCATCAGATAAACATCGACAGCAAGTCATTACGACAGGCCCGTCCGCCAATTCCACGATGTTTCTGTCTTCGATATCTTTTCCGGTATTTCCAGGGAAAAATATCAGGGCCGGAGGAGCTTCAGAAAAAAGCGTACCGATCCTTTCCATTTTCCCCGGCAGATCATTTGCAGGTCCGCCGCATATTCTGAATCTGAATTCACGTTGCCCGATATCGATCCGGTCATGCGCCCGGTCACTGGAAATCAACGGGCGATCTTTAATCGGCAAAGCCGAGTAACAGGGCGAACGCATTAATGAATAGCGCATTTCCCCTTTATAGAAATCAAGTCCATGCCCCGAATCGCAAATAATTCCCAAAGCCAGATTGTATTTTTCGGAAACTGCGGCAAACCACTGACCGAATACTTTTTCTTCTCCTGTTCCGGGGATTTCTTTTCGTCCGAATATATCCTGAGCCATGCATCGGGAATTTTTATCAATAAACGGGCAGGATAATTTATACATGCAATCAGGCTGCTGGTTGTTGACTTGCAGATGCAATTCCATTTGGGTTCCATGCTTCGGCAAATAATAACGCAGCCGCAACGTTGATTTCTTATACTTGAATAACGCTTCGACTATAGTTCTGACCTTTCCGTCCTCGATCACTCTCACCGGGGACAGCTTATGCCCTGCAAAGCCGGCGAATTCGCTTGCCTCGGCCCGGTTCATAAGCGTAAAGGAACCCAGGCGTTTTCTGTATGAGCGTGCATTTACTCCCCAGGGATCGGCATTGTCTTTCATTACCAGCACGCGCCCCGTACCAGGACGGACAAGTTCTGTTCCGGCAATTTTAAACGAATCAATCAACCCGCTACGGGAATTAATAAGCACGCGCATTTTGCCATTGTCAAACAGGAACTGCCCATTGCGGCTTGGCATTTTTCGCGACATTCCCGCTGTAGGACGGCATTCGTACCTGACAATCGAACCGGGCGGCAACTTGGTATTCAAAGCAAGCTTTTTGCGCCAGTCAAGATTAAGATTGGAAGCTTCATGCTCTATCTGGGAAGGAACTTTTTTCCCGCCTTCAAAAACTTCAATATCAAAGAATGTCTCGTTCCAGTTCTGGTCAGCCAGTTGCATTTCACATTCAATAATTGCATTGACCGGATAAGGATGCGGGTTCCAAACGAACAGCGGAATAGTACCGTCTTCCGCCGCTACGCGTTTTTGCATCATGGACAAAAAAACTTCAGTACGCAGCCGGGATAGAATTTCCCGCCCGTGAGCCATTTGACGCAGCGAATCCTCCTCAACCGCTTTTATCCCGGAACCGGGCAGAATATC
>JBAYCO010000305.1:0-5590 GCA_041668685.1 Victivallaceae bacterium
AATACTGACGGGTCTCCCGGACCGCCTTGTTGCATAGATTGTTTTAAAAAGAAAATCCTCTAAGGAGATAATGATATGAGTGACTTCAAATTCAAGTGTCCGCATTGTCAGCAATCACTGGAAGCCCCGGAAGAGATGCTGGGCGCTGCCATTGACTGTCCGTCATGCAATGGTCAGATTCAACTCCCGGCTACTCAACCACAACCCGATGCAGAGTTTGCGCCGACACCCGCAAAACAGCAGCATACGGGTGATGTAATCGCCTCGCCGCCGTCTGCGGCCGATGCGGCTGGCGATTCTTCCCCATGCTCTGGACAAAAAGCAACTTCGGATCGCGGTTCTCATTCTTTTGCATGTTATCTTCCCAATCTGCCGCTGGGGGGAATCATGACTCTCAACCTGTTGCAGGGGAAGTGGCACAGAGGAAATGCTGAATTGACGGAAGCTTCTCTTAAATTCGTGGCCGAAGTCAAAATCGGTTCATCCGGGGAGATTAGTATTCCCCTCGACCAGATATCGCGTATGACATTTATCAGAATCACCACCGGACAACAGTTTTTTTCTCTCCTGAAGAGCTACTTTATTACTGCCTGTGGACTTACTTTAGTGATGGGGATCATCCTGCATGCCAAAGGCGTATCAATGTTGTTCAGTCTTTTATTCAGCTTCGTTTTCTGCCTGTGCATAGCCTTGTTCTTAAGTTTGATCCCAAATCTGTTCCGACTGAAACGCGATTTTTATGATTGGATTCTTTTGGATAAAGAGATGAATCCTCTTCCGGTTGACGTCCGGGTTGATGCGGAACAAAAAAAGAGGTTGGAAGCAGGGTTTTATGATTTAATCCAGGAAGGGGTAAGCGTTGAAAATATTGCGGTGCCGCATGATAAAGATCCGGGAACCGGAAAACGGAAGATGATTTTGTCGGTGCTGGTTTTGATCGGCTGTGCGCTGGCTTTTTGCGTTGCAGACGTTATTGCCGGAAACCCAATAAATATTCTTAAGGCTTTCGTTATTATTGCCATTGCCATGGCGGTCGGGATTGTGATGGGCAATACGTCCCAAAACAAGGAACAAAAAGAAACCGAGTCGGCAGCGAAAAAGGGAGAGAAATAAAACATGAGTTTTGAGATAAAGTGCCCACATTGCAATAAGACGTTAATAGCGGAAAACGATTGGCTTGGCTTAGAAGCCGAATGTCAGGAATGTGGTCATTCGTTGATAATAAGCAAAGAAGAAAACCAACAGGAAGTCTATAATCAGTCTGACGCTCAAGAAAACCTGCATCATGCCACTCGCCTCCCTAAAGGAAATATCCCCAAAAAGAAAAAGAAGAGGAAAACAGCTCTTGTGTGCATCGTGGGTATAATGTTGTTGGTTATTATTTCTGTTATCGTGTTTTTGTCGAGTAGCTCAAAAAAATCCGAGAAGAACAGCAATTTAAATAAAAAACAGCTTGATGTTAACGTGCCTGTTAAAAAGGAAACGGAACTCAAAAAAACAGAGTCCCATGATAAACCGGCAGGGGGGAGCACCGAGGTAACTGCCGTCAAGAAGGAAACACAAACAAAGATTTCAAAATCCCAAAAACTTCCCAAATGGTGGATATGCGGGGTGCATATTGTGATGGCTCAAGTACCCAAGGGGACGATGTATGCTTTCAACTTTCAAATTGCTTCCATGGATCGCAAACTAATTGAAGGTCTAAAGGAGGATTCCTATGAGCTTGACAATGACAATGATAAAGATTCCTTAATTTGTGTTTTACCCAAAAAGAAAACCAGTCCCGGCGACATGTTGTTTACACGCACAATCCTCACCGCAACCACCTGCAAATCTGATAAATTTAAAGATATGAATTTCAAAATAAGATTGAAGGGAGACAGCGATTGGATCGCTCCTCTGGATTTTATTGAATTTAATCAGGAAACGCACGAGTACAAAATTACTATTTGTCCAAAGTGTGGAGCTTTTCTTAAAGATAAATCATCACAATGCCCTGGTTGTAATGCGGTAATTAACCATCTTAATAAAGCTGTGGAAAAAGAAGGAGGATCATAATGAAGAAAAGTATTCTTATATTACTCATTATTATTGTAGGCGGCACAACTTATTATTTTCTGTTTACAAGCGGCGAAAAAAATATCAAAAAAAGAAGCTCTCAGGAAGTTGTCGCCAAAAAAATAAAACCAGAAAAGCCGGATGTCATTAAAACCGTCGCGGAAATTATTGGTTCCAGTCAAAATCAGCTTTATGATTTTAAACGTGCTTGGAATGTGGTGAACCGGCAATGGCGTGACCTGCCTCCTGAACAGGTAAAAAAACTTGTTGAATTTTGCGCACTCGCGTTGCTTGATGAAACGCGCAAAGACAATGATCGTATCAGAAGGTTCATTATTGAACAGTTGATGAAAACCCCTGAATATCGTGAAGTTGCTATCGATATCTGCTTCAAATACCTTGAGTCCGGCAAACAGAAATACAGCAAAGACATGCGATCTATTTTGCTAGACGGGATTATTGGTGAGTGGAGTAATGGTAAGAGATTGAAGCCATCCTTTGAAAAACTCAAAAATTATCCGGAATATTGGATGAGAATATATCCTTTTTATTATGATCATAACGCTATAATTTCTAAAGTTATTCAATTCAAACTCGGACAATACCCTGATATTAAAATTGTCAGATTCATCAATAACGCAATCTCTGAAATCACCACCAGAGAAAAAAAAAGGTGGGTGAAGCATCTGTTGGATAATATCGAAAAGCAGTTGGCTCAAATAAATACTCCACAGCAACGTAAATTCCTTATTGAAAGTTTATGTGTCGGGAATGCGATGGGAGACATCGCCTTGCGCCTGTTGTCCAAAATTGATTTTTCACAGGAACCGGAAACCGTTTCTCTGCTTTGCAAGGCGCTTAACGCTTCTAAAAACCATGCCGGGCGCACAAGAATAATCTCACTGCTTGAATCAGTTGGAAGTGTACCGCAGGTTATTGATGCGCTGAAAAAAGTTCCGGATTTGCCTGGAATAGACAAGGAAGCTGTTAAGGCCGCTAACGCAGCCTTAGAGAGAGGGCCGGGAGTAGTCTTTGAAAAAAAATACCATCTAAACATGAAACCGCATCTAAACCCGCATAAACCTGGAAATTACAAAATTTACTTTTCAGAGAATCCCGTCAAATCCTTATCATTCAGTAAGGTAATGGAAAATGATTATGGGAGGCCCGCCGGACAAACACTTCGCGTTTACTGGTTTGATGCAATGAGGTATTGTGAAAAGCTTACTCATTTAGCCCGAAAAGCCGGTGCGCTTCCGACCGGATACGAATATCGCCTCCCGATATACGATGAGATTTCTCTTATTGAACTTGAAAAAAATACACGTCACTGGATTTATGGGGTAGATGGTGGAAGATATTGTTGTGCCGAGAATACAGGCTTCATAACCGATAGGTCCTCAGACTTGATATATAATGAGAAATTTTATGTGGCGCTGGCGCCCGCTTTAAAGCCGTTGTCAAATTACTGGAAAACTTACCGGCAGCAACTCGAAGGCAAAAAAGTCACACGTGAATTGGTGTTTGTCCGCGGCCTAAAAAAAGTCAATCCCTGGTGGTATGATATTCCGGCTCCGGCTTTTGTTGAGCGCGCCTTTCACTCCAGCATTCGGTTCTTTTGGGACGAAGATTTTGGGACTCTATTGCGCGTTCCCAATGTGGGTAGAATGCAAATATGTGTTAGCGCGAGATTTGATAAATGTTATGCTACCCTTTGGGCACCGGAAACAAAATGGTTTAATCGCAAAGCAATAGTTTATTCACGCGGCAAATTTAAGCTGAATATCAATGATATGCCTTCCTCGCATCCTTATATCTATCTTTATCTCTCCGGGATCGAAGAATTATATAACATACGCATAATCAACCGGGGGAGAATATCCGGAGATTTCGGGAAAAACTTCAAAAAGGCGTGCCGTTCTCGTTTCAGCGGCTCGTCATCAGCTCCTGAAAATTCCTTTGTTCCCTATAAAAAATTATCTTCCTGGCTGCGCAGTCCCATCGGCGCGTATTTCCAAAAAGCGGTTAATTCAGGTAATTATTTCATCCGCGCCAATGTCTCCGTTCTGGAGCCCTTGGTGACGGTCGGCGCAACCACTGTCAAACTGCCCGATGGCTATAGTCCGTATCATAGGGCTTTCAATAGCATAATTGCAATGGCTGACTGGCCGGATTCAGGATCCCTGCCTACCGGGATTAAGAAGAATCCAGACCTTGAAGTGAAAATATTAAATACGGCGGAAGTTGTGGGAAGCGGAGTCTTCGTACCGCTCGGACTTAAAAAAGAAAATATGACCTTGCGATTTTTTGCAGATAAAAACAAACTTGAGATGAATGAAATAAAACAACGTTTTGGAGAGCCTTCAAAGATTTGCAAGATGGGGAAACTTAAACTTTATTGTTACGGTAGAATGGTATTTGTTGAAAAAACCGACCGGAGCGCGCCTGAATTGTTCTACCTTCTCAAAACGTCGTCGATTCCGAAAGAATATCGACAACGTCTGCGTCATCTGTTTGTTTTCAAAAGCTTTCGTGAAATGATTAAGGAGGCTAACAATAATGCTTTTGCATTTGTTTTTAAAACGTTTCATGCTCCTCGTGTTTATTCAACCAGAATTGTCGATTTTTACCGTTTTACCTTGGCGTCATATATCGGACACCATTTATTTTCTTTCGTAAATTATAGGTATAATGATTATTATCACCACAAGAAAGTGGTTGGAAGAACCCACGGAAAGCGGGTAGTTAGAGGCAAAATAATTGGGGGGAAACATTATACTGTAGGGCAAAGGACGGTCATGGAAACGCATTATGCTCCTAAAATAGAATCGTATACACATGTTGCCAAAAAATTTACTGATTACGCAAAGGACAGAAAGAAACTTGCAGAAAGTTTTGCTTTTAAAGCGGAGGATTTTCGTGACGTCAAAGCAAATCCGTCATTGGAAGCGGGCATTCTGGATGATAAATCCGTACTGGAAAATATCTTTTTTGTGGGATGGGGGACTACAGATGAAAAAGGGAAAGGCAAAATTTTCCTTTTCTTTGATTGTGACGCCGGTTTGAGTATAGAAGGAATCAGCAAAAAACATGGAACGCCCACGCATACTTTCAAAAAAGGGGAATTGGATGTTTACTGCTTCGGTCGCGTTTGTGTTTTCAAAGATACTCAAACAGATAAAATTCATATTATATTTTTCGTAAAGTAATGTTAATAAAGCGCAATGCTCCTCGTCAAGGGCGGCATAAAAAGGAGGAAATGAGATGAGTGATTTCAAATTCAAGTGTCCGCATTGTCAGCAATCGCTGGAAGCTCCGGAAGATATGCTGGGCACTGCCATTGATTGTCCATCATGTAATGGTCAGATTCAAATTCCGGCTTCTCAATCACAGCCCGATGCAGAGTCCGCATCGGTATCCACAAAGCGGCGGCATACGGGTGAAGGAAAGCAATCGAAACGGGATACGAAGACAAAACAGCGATTCCGTGTCGAACGAGTTGTGTTTATCGCAACTGCGGCAATCATCATAG
>JBAYCO010000306.1:0-5572 GCA_041668685.1 Victivallaceae bacterium
CACTTGAACATCAAAATTCAGTAAAATAAAGGGGATAAAGAAAAAATCTCCATAAAATATTAGTTTTTAAGCAGATAAATAAAAATTAAGTAGAAAAATTTTGACAAAACCCGCCCAAAAAAAAGGGGAAAAGAATGTTTATCGGTGACAAAAAAAATCAATTTGGGGTTTTAATTATGTTTATGATCATGTCGTTTTCGGTTTGCCGCGCCGAAGTTGACGGCGCTGTGTCGGGTATAAGCGATACTGAACGCCGGCAATGGCTTGATAAGCTTCCTTCATTCAGTTACGGACCCCGGTGCCGGGTTGGGGCGCTTAACGGCGCGCCGGCCGTCTTTATAAACGACAAGGCGGTCGGCCCTATGTTCTATACTCCCCCGTATCCGTACAAATACGGTATAAACGGCGGACATATCAGGGAATTAGCTGAAAACGGGATAAATATTTATTTTATACCCACTTCTCCCTGGAATCCGCTTTCCGGTAAAAGCCCCGCCGAATATTACGCTAATCGTTTTTCCGCCGTGCTTGACGCGATAATAAAAGCCAATCCCGATGCGCGCTTCTTTTTGCGGGTGGGGTTTCCTTTGTCGATGGCTTTTATCAGGAAATATCCTGAAGAACTGATGCGCTTCAATAACGGGAAAGTTGATTTGTATAAAAATTCTTCGGTTGCCAGTTGCAAAGGGAGATATTCATTTGCTTCACGGATATGGGAACGGCATTATGCCCGGGCGCTGATCAGTTTGATGGAATACATACGGAATTCGCGCTACCGTTCCCGGATAATAGGTTATTTCATAACTGCCGGCGCTTACGGACAGTGGATGTACTGGTTTGACTTTGACAAGAATAAATTTGTTTATGATTACAGCCGGCCGATGACGGAATATTTCCGGAAATATCTGAGGAAAAAGTACAACGGTAATATAGAAGCGTTAAGGGAAAAATGGAATGACCGGGAGGTGACGTTCAAAACGGCGGCGATTCCTTCCATTGAACAGCGGAAAGGTATGATTGGGTGGCGTCTGAAAGAGTACGACTTCAGCTATTTTTGGGATCCGCGTAAAAATACCCGGGTAGTTGATTACTATGCGGCTTTGAACGAAGTTGTCGCCGACCGGATTATCTATCTGGCGGAAGTAGTGAAAAAATATACCGGAAATAACGCCCTGACCGGTTTTTTCTACGGTGCGATTGATTGCTGTGATTATGTCGAAAGCGGACAAAGCGGATTGAGAAGAGTACTGCGTGCGCCCGCGGTTGATTTCATGTCGCAGCCGACGTCTTACGTCAACCGCAACCCCGGTAATTGCCCGCCGCTGTCATCTCCTCTGGCGAGTTTGAATTGCCATAATAAACTGTGGATAAATGAATCTGATACCAGAACCTGTTTTTCCGATGCAAGGCAACGGCGGGCAACCGGCGCCACCGCTGATATTAAAGGGACGCTTTCATTATTGAAGAGGGATTTCAGCCAAATACTGATTGCGGGCGCAAACGGCTGGTGGTTTGAAATGCGGCCGGGGTGGTATGAAAACGGCGCCATCCTGAAATTATTCAAAAAAATGCAGGAGATCGGGAAAACAAGTTTATCATTCAGCCGTGGGAGCAGTTCCGAGATCGCGGTGGTCGTAAGTGAAAGCAGCATGTTTTACTGTTCGAATTTTCTGACTAAAGTTCCGGTAGAATATCAGCGTTATGAATTAAATCACCTTGGAGCTCCTTATGACGTTTTTGAAATCAGCGATCTTGCCGCCGCCGACATGAGCAGATATAAACTTGTGATTTTTCTTAACGCCTATAAGATCGGCGGCAGGGAAAGACAGATCATTCATGACCGCCTGAAAAAAGATGGCAAAGTGATGTTATGGCTGTACGGTTCCGGCCTGATAAACGATGTTACGTTATCGCCGGATAATATGCGTGAACTTGTCGGCATGGATTTTTCCGTTTTACCCGGTCAGCACAAGCTGGAAATGACTGTAAATAATACGAAACATTCTATATGTTCAGGCTTGGACGGAAAACATCTGCCGAGTAATTTCAACCGGCCCATAATCAGCGACGGACTGGGGGCAACCCCGGCCCGGCCTAAAAAAACGACGCCGATTTCCGTTGATCCGTTGATTTATGTCAGGAGAAAGGGAGTGGAATGCCTGGCGAAATATGACGAAACCGGAAAAACTTCACTGGCGCTGAAACGTTTTCCCGAGTGGATATCGATCTATGCCGGAACTTTTTTCCTGGAAGCAAAAATATTGCGCGCCATAGCTGAGTATGCCGGGGTGCATATATATTCCGGCGATGACGATATTATATTTTGCAACCGGTCGTTCCTGATGCTGCATGCCGCCGCTGACGGCATGAAATATGTTTCTTTGCCGTCTAGCTGGAATATTATAGATGTCTTTACCGGCAGGCAGGTTACTGTTAACGGCAAAAAATTTAAACTTGAATGCGGGAAAGGCGACACGCATTTATTTTTTACCGGAACTTCGGAGCAATGTCTAAAATTCAAAAAAGAAATGAATACCGGGAAAACAAATTATTAAAAAACTAACAAAGGAGACAGGCATATGAGAACGCGAAAAATTTTCAGGGTACCGGGGAAAAGAATTTTTACCATGATAGAACTCCTGGTTGTGCTGGCTATCATAATGATCCTGGCCTCGATGCTGCTTCCGGCTTTGAACAAGGCGCGCGACAAGGCGAGGACGATAAGCTGCGTAAACAACCTTAAACAGATTGGCGGCGGCATGTTTATGTATGCCAATGACAACGATGATACCCTGCCGATTCTCTGGAGTGCGGATACCTCGATTATCTGGCGTACGACGATCAAGCCGTATCTGGGCATGAAAACCGATTCAGACGTATTTCCCGCTTGTTATATTTGTCCGGCTGAAAAACCGGACAGCGCTACTATCGGCTGTTGTTACAGTATGGGAGAAGGAACAAGAAGAAGTTATGTTACAGGTTCCGGTTTATATGCGGGTACTAAAATCAGCAGAATACGGAAACCGTCCGAGATCATGCTTAATGTTGACGGCTATTACAGCGTAAGCTGGGGATGTTGCGGATCAATGGCCGGCAAAGTTACCGAAGAAACCGGCGGGATAAGTTACCGGCACGCGAGAAAGGCGAACCACCTGTTTGTTGACAGCCATACAAGCACAATAAAAGCTTATTCAAACGCTTCAATATTCGAATTTGAATAACGGTCTTTCAAGCGAAATACCCCCCCTGAGTATATTATTTATGAAACGGCTTTTTAAAAAAATAATTGTCCGGAAAACGTTTAATAACGTTTTCGTCAAGACCGGTCTGTTTATCTTTATCGTGCTTATTTTAACCCTGAATGCGAAGGCCGGGAAACAGCGCCCCCTGATTAAGTTCGGAGTTATTGCAGATCCTCAATATGCCGACATGGACAGTACCAGTACCCGGCATTTCAGGATAACGAAACAGTGGCTTGCCGAAGCGGTCGAATATTTCAACCGGCAAAAACCGGCGTTTGTGATCCAGGTCGGGGATATAATCAACGGGCAGCGGAAAAGAGAAAACACTTTAAACGACTACAATAACATCATCGCGGTTTTCAATAAGCTGACAATGCCCAAGTACCATGTAGTCGGCAATCATTGCCTTAACCTCGGCCGCAGGCTGTTAGCTGAAAAATTAGGGACGGATAAGTTTTATTATGATTTCGTTATTCCCCAGGCTCAAGGCTTCCGTTTCGTGGCGCTTGACGGGAATGACGGCGGCAGATGGAAGATCAGCGATAAGCAAACCGAATGGTTTAAAAATATTCTTGACCGGGCGAAACGCGATGGGGAAAAAGTAATTTGTTTCTGTCACTATCCGCTGCTGGACGATATATCGAAACACCATCGTTTGTGCAACCCGGAAACGTTGTTGGGGATAATGGCCGAAAACAAGTGTGTCGTTGCCTGGATTTCCGGGCATCATCATCCGGGCGGGTACGCGTATTTCAACAATGTCCAGCACGTATCGGTAAAAGGCATGGTCGAAACCAAAGAAAACAGTTACGCGATTTTTGAACTTTATCCGACCATGCTCAAGGAGACCGGATTCGGTGATGAGCCCAGCCGGGTTCTGCCGTTCGGCAACGGCGGGGAAATGCCGGTTAAACCGTTGAAAAACAGTTCCGTAGGACTGGTCGGCTATTGGCCGTTATCCGAAGATACGGGAAAAACCGCTAATGATATGTCCCGCAATAAGAATAATGGGAAATTAGTGAATTCAGACTGGAATACGGGTGAAAACGGTTCCGCCGCGGAATTTTACGGCCTTAATTCACGGATATGCGTTCCGCACGCACGGTATTTGAACGTGAGGAATGCGGTTACCCTGGAAGCCTGGATAAACATCTACAATCTTCAAGTTCAACAAAGTTTTATCAGTAAAGGGCGGCGTTTTTATTGTTCGGGGTATGATTTCGGGCAGGTAAACGGTTCATTGTTTTTTAGCGTAATGACTTCAGTCAAACCGGGCGAAAACGTCAAGGGGCGCGGTTACATTTTCAAAACGAAGCCGGTATTGAAAGCGGATGCTTGGACCTTTGTCGCTGTAACTTATGACAGCGGGAACGGCGAAGTGGTATTTTACCGGAACGGCAATAAGATCCGGGGATTCCAGGCGCAGGGAAAAATATCTTATTTACCGGAGAAAAAATATGCGGAATTGCCGCTTACTTTAGGCAGCCGGGCTTACAATCCTGAAACTTACGGGCAGTTATGCGGCTTTTTACGCGAGGTAAAGATATATGATACCGCCCTGTCCGCGGAACGGATAATGAATGATTACGCAAAATCCGTATTCGTTAAGAACATCAGGCTTCAGAATAAAAAAGAAAAGGAAAAAAGCAAATATACCTGTAAACTGAAAATATCAGTTGTCGACAAAATGACAGGGAAAAAACTCAAGGCGAAATTGTTCCTGAAATTCAAGGGCGGCGGTTATTTTCTGCCGGATAACGTTTATTCCTACGGTAACAGTAAAAAAGGATGGTTTTATATTATAGATGATGAACTTGAGCTAAAGCTGCCCCCGCGGGATATTACGGTTAGCGCCGTACATGGTTTTGAATATGAACCCGCAGAATATTCGTTGAGTTTTTCCGGGGGGAATGAATGTAAGAATTTAAAAATTGAATTAAACAGGCTCTGGGACTTCACTAAACGGGGATGGTACAATGGCGAGCACCATATACAATATGTCGGGCATGGCCGCCGCATTTACGATGCGACTATGAATATATTGAAAGCCGGCAAGATATGTGAAGCGGAAGGTTTGGATTTCGCCAATTTTGTGAATGGTTTGGGTTTAGATACCAGTCCGCTCAACACTAAATATTTCATTGCCCGGGGCAATTATGAAATGACTCCCAATTTGGGCGGACATATGTGCACTATGAATATCAACAGGAAGCCGTCCGGATGTTCGGATTTCGACAATATGCGGCGAATTGACAGCGCCGCGCGCGATGGCGGCATTGCGTTTTATACTCATCCCGGTTCGCTGAAGCAAATGGGTAACGGTTTAGCGG
>JBAYCO010000307.1:0-5564 GCA_041668685.1 Victivallaceae bacterium
AAAAAAACTGCACTTTTCTGAATAATTTTAAGACAAAAACAGGGGGAATGAACTCTGTTTTTGATAAACACCTGAATTTCAACATGATAAATGCTTATTCAGGTCAATGATTTTACAATAACACTTGAATTAGAAGGAGAATTATTATGAGAAAGAACCTTGAAAGCATGTTCGGTTTCTGTATCCGTGCCACAGACGGAGAAATAGGAAAAGTCAGGGATTTTTATTTCGATGACGAGAGTTGGACTGTACGCTATCTGGTGGTGCAGACCGGAAGCTGGCTGCTCGGCAGGAAGGTGCTGATATCTTTTGCGTCAGTAAAAAAAATCGACTGCGAATTATCGGCGTTTATCGTCGACCTGACTTGCGACCAGGTACGCCACTGTCCCGACATCGATACCAACAAACCGGTTTCCCGGCAGCATGAATTTGAACTGCACCAACATTATATGCTGCCGATTTACTGGATCAACGCTCCCGGCATTGATTTCAGCGGCATTGACAGCTGCGCGGTAGCGGAAAATGATGATGACGAAGAATCCGCGACACCCGATTCCGGCGGGAACCAGCATCTGCGGAGCGCGAAACAAGTCGAGGCATATCTTATTCATGCCGTTGACGGCGAAATCGGACACGTCAAGGATTTTGTCGTTGATCTCGACAGCGGTTTAATAACCCATCTGATCATCGATACCAGAAACCTGCTTGCCGGACGGAAAGTTCTTCTAAATACGAATAAAATCCAGAACATAGACTGGCTTGATTCGGAAGTTTATGTCGATGTTTCGCGAAAAGATATCATAGACAGTCCGGAATTCGACATAAAAAAAGACCTATAAAGCCTTTTCATCCCGGTGAAGAAACTTAACGCAGGCTTTTGCGGCCTGGGTCAGGGCGGATATTTTGTCGTCGGACAGCGCTTCAACGACTTCCCTCATATCGGCTTCCACTTCTTTGCGGCGTTTACCGTGAGGCAATATCCGTTCCAGGGCGTCGGCCAGTTTTTTCGCGGTAACGTCATATTGCAGAAATTCTTCGAAAACTTCCTTGTCGGCAATTACGTTGACCATGGTGAAAAAACCGCGGTAAAGTTTAACCAGTACGGCGGCGATGAGTATCGTCCAGAAATTCATTTTGTAGGCGACGACCAGCGGCAGCCCGGCAATCGCGCATTCCACGGTAACTGTCCCCGACGCAGCCAGGCCGGTTCCGGCCCGCTGCTGCCAATAGGACGTTTTGCCGCAAGTCAGTTCCATATCCGGCGTATCCGGGTGGGAGTGTTTGAAACGCCGGTAAATATCCTCGCAATGCTTAAGGGCTTTTTCGCGCGGCGTCGAGATGGCGAATTTCAACGCTGGATGGCGTTTTTTCATTTCTACGGCGGTCTCAAGCATGGGCCGGAGCAACCGGTTTATTTCCATGGAGCGGCTGCCGGGGAGCAGCACGAGAGTATTCGGGTCGCGTTCTATGGTGGGGTCGTGGCGTTCCCGCATTATATCGACCAGCGGATGACCTACGAATTCAGTATCGAGACTGACTTTTGAGTAGACTTCCGTTTCAAAAGGAAAGATAACGAGCATTTTGTCGCAATATTTGTCAAGCTTGTAGATACGGTTTTTGCGCCAGCTCCAGATTTGCGGGCTTACGTACCAGATCACCGGGATTCCGTATTTGTGCATTTCTTTAGCGAAACGCAGGTTAAAGCCGGGATAATCGATCAGGATAACCGCATCCGGGCGTTCTTCGAGGGCTTTCTTTTTAAGAAAGAAAAATATCCTGATAATAGTAAAAATGATCTTAAGTACTTCAAAGATGCCGACCACACCGAGTTCGCTGGAATCAACCATGATGTCGACCCCGGCGGCGCGCATTTTTTCCCCGCCCATTCCGGCGATTTTGATTTCGTTGCCGGCCTTGCGCTCAAATTCACGCATATTTTCGGCCAATTGAGCGCCATAAGTGTCGCCGGAAGCTTCCCCGGCGAATATCCATACTTTTTTTCCGGTTTTTGTCATATGGGTTCTTATTTTATAAGTTTGGAAATTTCACGGAAAGACGGATGCCGGGAGTCACGCAAAAGCATGAAAATCACCGACTCGGATGAAGTAACGAATGCCCCGGCCTGACGCATTGCGTCCAAAGCCAGTTGGCAGCTTCCAATAGTTCGGGAAGCCAGCGCGTCCGCGGCGACAATTACTTTATAGCCTGCTTCCAGGAGGTCCATTACCGTCTGCTGGACGCAAACATGAGCCTCGATGCCGAAAACAACCACGTAATCGCGATGGCGGGCTTTCAAGGCGGTCCTGAAAGCGCTCTCGCCGCAGCAGGAAAAACTTGTTTTGGCGATAATCGGGGTGTCTTCCGGCAACAGGCACTTCAATTCGTCTGTCGTGCCGCCGAGTCCCTGCGGATATTGTTCCGTAACTATAGAGTCTATATCCAGTATTGCCGCGGCTTTAAGCAAAAGTTCCTGGTTTTCGAGGCATTTGACGCCATGCGGTATCGCTTTCAGTAGTTTCTCCTGCATGTCAATCATGACAAAACAGCAGTTTCCAATTTCCAGACGGTTCATAATTAAACGCTTTAACCGGTTAATTCTTTGATCATGCGGCTCAATTCTTCAACATTGAAGTCAGCCCCTTTATGGATAACCGCCTGACAGCTTTCCTTCACTTTGAGTAAATCCTCAGGATCAGGAGTAAGGCCGGTAATCGCAATAAGCGGAATATTTTTCAAAGCCTCATGTTTTTTCGTGTATTTGATAACTTCCCAGCCTGACCGAATGGGCATCAGCAAGTCAATGAGAACCAGTTTGACCGACGGGTTCGCCGTAAGCAAATCAATAGCGTCGTCACCGTTAGCCGCCGTTAAAACCGAAAACCCCATGTTTTTGATGATAGTGGTGCAGAACTTCAAAAATATATCGTCATCGTCACAAATAAGTATTTGTTTCTTTTCCGTATTTTGCGTCATATCAATCTCCTGAACAGGTAACTTTACGATTACGCGACAAAGGTAAATATATATTTAAAACCCCCGGCAGTCAAAGCGGGATTATCATTTTTATGGAAATGCACGGTTTTCAACCGCGCGGGTGAAAGCGGCGATGGACGGCAAGCAGTTGTTTCTGGTTGACGTGAGTGTAAATCTGCGTCGTGCTGATGTCCGCGTGCCCCAGCATTTCCTGTATCACTCTTAAATCCGCGCCGTTTTCCAGCAGGTGGCTGGCGAAGGAATGCCGCAAAGTGTGCGGATATATGTTCTTGCTGATACCGGCTATTTTTGCCGCTTCCTTGACGATATTCCAGATCCATTCCCGGTTCAGTTTTCTGCCGCTTTTGGACAGGAACAAAGTCGCCTCCATGGGGTTCCGTACCAGTTTCGGGCGGACTTCAGTCAAATAACGCTCAAGCAGGCGCAGGGCGGTTTTCCCGACCGGCACCAGGCGTTCTTTGCCGCCTTTGCCTTTTACCCGGATGGTTTCATCGTCGAATTTGACCGAGCCGACCGTAAGCGAAGCTGTTTCCGAAACCCTCAGGCCGCAGGCGTAAATTATTTCCAGTATTGTCCGGTTGCGAAAAGCGAACGGGTCTTTGCCGCTGCGCGGGAAAGCGTTCAACAGGGCGTCAACTTCTTCCGAACTTAAAAAGTCGGGCAGGAGTTGCCAGAGCTTGGGAGAATCCATTACGTTGGTTATATCCCTGGAAATGATCTTTTCCTGAAACATGAAACGGAAGAACATTTTTATCGCGACCAGCCGCCGCGCCAGAGTCGCGGTTTCCATTCCGGCGTCTTTAAGTTCCGCGAGGTAATCGTGAATATAGATTCGCCGGATATCTTCAAAGGACTTCGTGTCCTTTTCCTCAAGCCAGGCGATAAAGTCCTTCAGGTCGGAACCGTAAGCGGACACGGTATTCGCGCTCAAAGCCCGTTCCAGGGCCAGATACGCCAGGAATTGTTCCAATGCTTCCCGCATACGACCTCCCGTTTTCCAGTTTAGTAGTGCCGGGAGCAGCCTGCTCCGGCACAAGAAAGCATCGACTACACTAAAAATTACGGTTCTATGTCGCGGAGCCGGCAGCTCCTGCGACTTAAGCCTGGAAGCGCTATGAAAGCGCCTTCTTTACCGCCTCAACTGTCGCTTCGATCAGCAGCGGGGCATTGGCGAAATTTCCTTTAATCCCCATAGAGCCGAGCTCGTTTTTGTGATAACCGATAACCGCGTCCGGGTCTTTCAGGATATTGCCGGTCAGAATACCGACAACGGTTTCATCCGGCTTGATCACACCGGCTTCCACAAGTTTTTTCGCCCCGGCGACGGAGCAGCAGGACGCCGGTTCGGCGCCGATACCGGCGGCGTCAACCATGGCTTTGGCGTCCATTATTTCCTGTTCGGTAACGTCTTCGACGATGCCGTCCGACCATTTTATGCCGCGCAGGGACTTTTCCCAGGAAACCGGATTCCCGATCTTGATAGCGGTGGCAATGGTTTCCGGGTCTTTGACGGGCGCGTATTCCGAGCCATCTTTCCACATTCTGGACAGCGGCGCCGACCCCGCGGCCTGGATAACCGCGATGCGCGGGATTTTGTCGATGATGCCGAGTTCATAAAGTTCCTGCATGCCTTTGCTCAAAGCCGAATTGTTGCCGAGGTTGCCGCCGGGAATTATAAACCAGTCGGGCGCTTTCCAGTCAAGCTGCTGGAGAACCTCAAAACCAATCGCTTTCTGGCCCTCGATGCGGAACGGGTTGATGGAATTGACCAGATAAATGTTCAGTTCGCGGCAGACGTCCTGCACCAGTTCCATCGCGTCGTCGAAATTACCGGCTATCTGTAAAGTTTTGCCGCCGAAAGCAAGAGCCTGGGCGAGTTTGCCGTAAGCTATTTTGCCCTCCGGGATAAAAATAACCGAACGCATTCCGGCAATCGCCGCATAAGAAGACATGCTGGCGCTGGTATTCCCGGTACTGGCGCAGGCAACTGAATCAGCGTTATAAAATTTTGCCGCGCTGACCCCGCAGGTCATGCCGCGGTCTTTAAAACTGCCGGTCGGGTTTTCACCTTCGTGTTTGAGCAGAAAGTTTTTCAGTCCGGCGTATTCTCCGGCTTTACCGGCTTCGTAGAGGCGGGTGTTGCCTTCCTGACGGGTAACAATGCAACTGTCATCGCAGTCAAAAATAAGTTCCTTGTAACGCCAGACGCCGGAAGCGTAAATACCGCGTTTAGTTCCCCAGCGGTCTTCCCAGAGCTGTTTCAGTTCCCGGCCGTCAACCGCTGACAAATCACGCCGCATATCGAGCGTACCGCCGCACGTGCAGTTGTAGCGTACTTCATTTAAATCATATTTTTTGTTGCAGCGAATGCATTCAAGCCAGGATTTAATCATATTTATTGCTCCGGAATATTTATCTATTTAACATAAGGTTAAATAATTTAACAGAATTTAACAAAAAATAAAGTCTTTAACGGGAAACTTGCAATTATTTTTTCCCATTCTAAATTAGAGAAAACAAAAGAGGCGCTCATGCGGGTAAATTCAAACATAACTTCCAATCCCGAAACG
>JBAYCO010000308.1:0-5560 GCA_041668685.1 Victivallaceae bacterium
ACCGGGACGGTTGTGCTACTATAACGTAAAGCAGCACATTCAGCCTCAGGAAAAGACTGAGGCATTAGACGACACCGACAAAATCCGAAAAATCTGAAAACAGGTAGGGCTGTTTCTCCGAAACGGCCGAGTTTGAGGGAACGGACGGCTCGGAGATCCGTCCCTACCTCGTATGAGATGACTTTTGTCGGTCGCGTCGCATTACTCTAAAAACACATATTTTTTACATTTTTATGAAAAGTACTTGATTTTATTGAATAATGATTGTATACAATTAATAAATAAGAAATTTTTCAGGTGACATGAATTATGAAAAAATCCCTTATCGTTTCAATAGCGCAAGAACTTAAACGCAAGATCGCCGATGGAGAAATTGCTTCTCGCATAGTTGAACAGGATATAGCCCAGGAATACGGCGTCAGCCGCACCCCGGTCAGGGAAGTCATCCGCGAACTGGTCAAAGAAGGAGTTTTAACTTCCATTCCCAATCTCGGCACTTTCGTAAAGCAGTATTCTCTCCAGGAAATAAAAAACATCTATGAAATCCGCGGAGCGCTGGAAGGCCTGGCCGCGGCCCTGGCGGCAAAACGCATCAGCGCGGATGAAGGCGATTCTTTGCTCAGACTGGCAAAAGAGATTGAAAGCAAACGACTTGCTGAAGACTGGAACGCAGTCTATGAACTGGATAGACAGTTCCACAAATTCATCGCGAGTTGCTCCCGGAACAAAAATCTCGAAAAAGCCCTGGATGATTATGATTTCAAGATAACCTGCGCTTATGCGAATCTTTTTCAGTCTGACCGTTTCAAAGGCAATGAATTCCAGGGAATTTCGCATATCGCGATTGCCGAAGCCATAAAAAGCGGCAACACTGAAGACGCAGAAAAGTTGATCAATGAACATATAATATGGGCAAAACAAAGAATTTTAACGGACTAAAAAGACATAAAGGAAACCCAAAGATGAAAGAGTACAAAATAGCGATTTATCCCGGAGACGGGATTGGAATTGACGTTACCGCCGAAGTCTGCCGGACACTGGAAACCCTTAACGAACGATTCGGTTATTCCATAAAACTTACGGAATTCGACTGGGGCCACAAATACTGGAAAAAACACGGCAGCGTCGTTCCCGATGATTTTTTATCAGAACTGACGGCATTTGACGCTATTTTCCTGGGCGCAATCGGAGACCCGGAAAACGTCCCGGATCACATATCCTTAAAACCCCTGATCCAAATGCGTCAGCAATTCGACCAGTACGCATGCGTCCGCCCCGCAAAATTGCTGCCGGGAATATCCACTCCCCTGAACAACCGGAGCTGTTCCGAAATTGACATTGTAATTGTCAGGGAAAATTCCGAAGGCGAATATGTTGACGCCGGGGGCGGTTTTTCCACCTGGTCGGAACGCGGCTGCGCGATCCAGACGGCAATCCATACCCGGCATGGGATCGAAAGAATCCTGCGTTACGGTTTTGAACTCGCCGGAGAAAGGAAAAAACATTTAACCATGGCAACAAAATCCAACGCCCTGAAATACGGCATGCTTCTCTGGGATGAAGTATTTGAAATTGTCCGTCGGGATTACCCGGCAATTGAATCCGACAAATGCCATGTCGACGCCCTGGCCATGAACTTTGTCCGCAAACCGGACATATATGACGTTGTGGTCGCCTCAAATCTCTTCGGTGATATATTAAGCGACCTGGGCGGGGCTATTTCCGGTTCACTGGGGCTGGCGCCGAGCGCAAACATAAATCCCGAAAGAAAATTTCCATCACTTTTCGAACCGGTCCACGGTTCAGCCCCGGACATCGCGGGCAAAGGAATCGCCAACCCCGTTGCCGCAATTCGGTCCGCCGCGATGATGCTTGATTTTTTGGGAGAGAAATGTTCGGCGCAGATTCTGGATGAAGCCGTTAACCAGGTACTGTCTAGCCCCGATGCCCCAAAAACTCCAGATATCGGCGGCAACGCAACTACTTCCGAAATGGGAGACGCAATTATTGCTAATATACTATCCAACAGCGAGTTGCAATAAAATCACCGTCAGGCGAGTAATTAGTATCTCACATTTCGGGGTTCGTTCCGGTCAGTTCAGAGCCGTTAACTTTCCGGTTTTCCGTTTGATCTTTTGCTGACAAGTAGTCGCGAGTGCGGCCTCGCACCGCGACCTTTGCGCTCAGTATGGCCAAGTAACTCAGCCCGGCGGACGTCTTTGTCGCGGAGCAGGCTGCTCCTGCGACTACCGGTTTGCGAATATTTCATTGCTTGAAGATCCCAGACCGCGAAAAACAAGATCAAATCGGGATCAAGGTATTTATATTTAGGTCCTTACGTTATATTTCGGAACTCCGAAATGTGAGTAATATTAATCCTTGACAATCCCGACTACCGTCTCGACTACGGTTTCAACCATGTTTTCGAGACTGTATCTGGTAGGATGAAGCTCAACTGTATTGTAGCTGGCAAAATCATTCAAATGATATTCCGCGCGGAGATATTCTTTGCTTTCATAATATTCCGGCGGAAACTCCTGAGGGCCAAGGTAATAGGCGTCTAACGGCAGAACGTATGATTTAATCTTGTACTTGTAGAGAGCGGCGAAACAGAATTCCTCTATAAAGAAGAAAAATGGCAGTTTTTCGTTGAAATTAAGGTGAAAATCCTGTAAGAGTTCCGCGTTAACTATCATACAGCAGGAATCAACCGTATCGACCGGTTTGAGTTTGTGGTCTTTGCGGTTCTTTCTTGCCGGCATATTTTCCTTATTCTTGATAACGCCCCCGACTTTTACGATATGATTGACAAACCTGAAACGCCGCCAGGAAAATTTCTTTTTGGTGGCTGCGCCCATAACGCCGTAAATGGCGTTGGGTTCCAGATTCGGTATCATTTCCGTAAAATCCTCCATAAAACTGAATCCCTGATTGCAGAATATGATCCAGTCTTTCTGTGATATATCATCGAGATGATTTTCAAGGAAATCGTTATAACGCTGGGTAATGCTTATATCTTCCTGAGAATTGTCGTAAGTAACCAGAACACAGTCTTTCATATACGGGTTAGTCTTGATAGACTCCTCATAAAGATCAAAATCCTTGACCACCGTAACTATGTAGATTTTCGGTTTTTTAGCCATAAATATTCATCCCATATTGGTTACTATAATCCGACAAAACGGAAAATACCATATCATTATCTGTATTTACTTAAAATTATTTTTCAGAAGCCAGTTTTTTTGCCGCCGCCAGCAGTGAATATTTGGCATTAAGCGCGCTTCGCAAATTGGCGGGGAATTCTTTCCTACCGTCCAAACAGGCAATAAAATCGTTGCGAACCGCGGCAAAATGCTCTTCATGCGTACTTCTCAATGCCGCCGGTATTTCAAGTCGCAACCGTCCCCCTTCCCTTACCAGATCGAGTTCGGGACGCCCAATTTTTTCCAGAGCCGCCTTCAACAGCTTTTCCGCTTCCGCAATGTCGCCGTGGGGCTTGACGAAAAGTTCCGGCCGGTTCCCGGTCTGCGGACCTTGTTCAATAATCAAATCCGCTTTCGTGCCGCGCATCACCGAATAATGCGTATCGCCGCCGCCTTCCGGGGCTTCCAGAGCCCAGATCACGGAAAGTTTTACTTTTATCCCGCGCAGTTTATAAGTAAATTCGCCGTTGCTGTAAAGCTTGAGGATATTATCTTCTACCGCGGACATAAGTTCATTCTGGAAGTTTTCCCGTTTCGTAATCAAAGTAAATTTTTCCAGCGGGACATCCGTAGTCCAGTGTTTTGCGCAGCAAAGCTCGTAATCGAAATCAAAATCAACGTCGCTTCCCTCCAGCAGCATCCATTGCACCAGATCCGCGAGATGGGTGGTGACATCCACGATACCCTCCCCCTGTACATTAACGTCCAGATACCAATCCGGACGAACCAGGGGTTTCCCGTTCACGTTTTTCAGGAGATGATGAACGCTTTCCTTGACAATTGCCGGTTCGTCGCCGTCTTTAAGCAAGTCGCCGAAAATATCCTTCTCGGCCATGAGCTCCTTCTGAAGTATCGAAGTAATTTCGTGGCGTTCGGTCATAATATCATCAATAACCTCACCGCTGTCCAGGATTCCCTTCAAAATATCCACCCCGTGCTGATCGATTGTCAAAGGTTTGTCGCTGAGGACTTTTATTCCGGCGTCATGCATAGCCTTAATATAATGGATTTTACGGTCATTCCTGCCGGCAAGGACTGCAATGTCGCCTTTCGCTTCCTCAACAGCCTTTTCCAGAAAATCAACGCCGGTATACACCCGCAGATTCCAGGCTGTCGGGTTTTCTTTTCGGTTGTTGAACGCTTCGACCAGGCTTGTAAAACTATTTAAATCGTTACCCGCCTCGGCATAAACGTAAACATCCCGACTTAAATCCGGGTGCATTTCGCGCAGGGTCAGGGCGGCATGGAAATGCCCGGGGTCAATCACCATTAATATATGCATTATGCTTCCTGTAAAACTTTCTTCTAATTATACTATTATAATTTAGTGTAAAAACTAATATTTACAAGCCGCATCCGGCAATTCCCGGGAAATTTCATTTTCCCTGTAACCGAAACCTGAACCGCCCAGGGTTGAGAAATCGACGACGCCGTTGCGGCGCAAATACAACCCCGGATGAATTTCTTCCTCAGCCTGCGAAGCCGCCGGATAAAACTGCATGGCATTGCACTCAACTCCCATTATGGTCCCGGAATAAGCTGCCAACAGGACGTGGGGAACAGCCGCCAGCATTGGATTGGTCAGGTCCTGAACCATCAGGGTCATGCCGTGAGCCTTCGCCCAGCACATACTCAGCAGGGCTCCGGTCTGGGTTTTGCATACCTTCAGCGCCACCCCGGTCCAGCCAAGCCTGCGTCCGAGTTTGACAAACCTCCAGTCGTGGGCGCTTTCATCCATGAACAGCGGTTTCCTGGCCGAAACGCCGTGAACGTCGATCTGGTTATTCTCAAGGTCATACGGGAAAGGCTGTTCGACATACAGGATACGGCGGAACACGTCGGGATTTTCGATAACCAGACGGTCCAGGATTTCATTCACATAAGCCGGTTCTGTAACCAGGCAGTTAAAGTCGGTCGAAAGCCAGTCGACATTATGCTTTTCCGCCACTTTGCCCACAGCGACAAGCCGCTGGTAATCGGCTTCCCGGTCAGTCCCGCAAAGCTTTACTTTCAGGCAATTCAAACCGTCCGTTTCTATCCAGTCTTCAAGCACGACCGGATAACCGTCCGCAGGCTCCGAACCGTTCAATTCGGCAGCGCACAACAAATCCCTGCCCCCGACCAGATGCCATACCGGAAGTTCAGACGGAACCTTATCGACAAAAAAATCACATGGATATTTACCCGCAAAAGAAACCGTCGTATCTTCCGCCGGAGTCAGATAAGAAGCCAGATCACGGTTCATATATCCGGCGTTGTAAGTTTCATAGACCGGTACGCCATGCAAATTGCCGTAAGCGTCATGCAAAGCCAGATCGAACGCGGAAAAACATACCAGGGCGGACAAATGCGGCATG
>JBAYCO010000309.1:0-5551 GCA_041668685.1 Victivallaceae bacterium
AGTAGCGCCGCGTCTCGATGAGACCGGCGGCATAAAACGTTGACAGGCCGTATAATGTTGCTCTTTGCCGCTTTCATCGAAAGCTGGCCTACTCGGTTGCAGTATAGATGTTAAATTTTCAGACTAATACAGTATAAAACAGTTAATAATAGAGCATGGTTAAAAAAACAAACGGGATATCAGCAAAATCAAATATTATATTTTGGCGGAGTTGCCTGTGAACGGATATTCAATTCAATGCATCTGGAATTCAGATTTACCAATGACTTCGACATTGTTGTCGTTTCCGAAAATCTCCAGGACGGATTCGGAGCAAAGTTGAAACAGTTTATTCATGACGGCGGTTATGAAGTCGAGCATCGTAAAAGCAATAATCGTCCGACTTTTTTTCGGTTCGTAAAACCGAAAAACGCCAGTTTCCCCAGCATGCTGGAGCTAGCTTCCAACAAACCAGCGGAATATTGGAGAAAACCATGTCCGCATTATGGAGAAAGAATTCCAGAAAGGGAAAAAATCCCGTGAATATTACCTGTCATAAAAAAGATAAAAACCAAGAGCGTTATTAACTTACCAATTTGCGGAAGCGTTCGCCGCGCTCCTTGTAATCAGTGAACATGTCCCAGCTGGCGCAGCCGGGGGAAAGTAGAACCGTATTGCCGCTGATCGCGTCACGGCAGGCGGCAAGAACGCATTTGTCGAAATCCGTGAATTTTTCACAGGGAAGTTTTTCGTGCAGAGTGCGGTATAATTTTTCGCGGCATTCGCCGATCAGATAAATTTTTTTGATATATGGCGCGTAATCATTTAACGGAGAAAAATCCATCCCTTTATCAAGGCCGCCGAGTATCAGCAGAATATTTTTGTTTCCATTTGATACGCTCCGCAATGCGGCGATAACCGCCGCCGGATTAGTGCCTTTGGAGTCGTTTACATAAATGACGCCGTTGCGTTCAAGGACTTTTTCTATTCGATGCGCCGCGGGGCTGTAATCCAAAAGCGCTTTACGCAAAACCGGAATATTCGTTTTATCCAGTTTCACTGCCCTGCTGACCAGTTCCAGTGCAGCCAGGACATTTTCCTGATTATGGAGCCCTTTTAATTTCAACTCGTCCCATGCCGCCATTTCAAAGCCGTTAAATTTTATTATTCCTTTCTCTGTCCTGAAGCGCAACGCGCTTTGTTCCGGCCTGTAACTGATGCCGTAAAGACGGTTTTCCGGCGGAACATTTATGAATATTTTTTCCTTTACGGCGGCATATTCCGGCATTCCTCCGGGATAGCGGTCAAGATGATCCTCGGCTACATTCAGGATAAGCGCCGCAAGCGGCGCGAAACGATTTACGTGTTCCAATTGGAAAGAACTCACTTCCAGCACGGCAAACGTATCTTTGGGGAGCACGCCGCTGATTACATCGGCGCAAACAGCGCTGAACGGGTGTCCGATATTGCCGGCGGCGACAACCGGCAAGGCAAGCGCTTCAAGCAGGCGGGCGCATAATTCGGTAGTAGTGGTTTTGCCGTTTGTCCCGGTAACGGCGAGATATTTGCCGGGGAAATGCCTGGCTGCGAATTCGAGTTCGCTGATTATTTCCGTTCCCGATTCCACGGCTTCGCGGTAAAGCGGCGATCCGGGCGGGATTCCCGGACTGACCACGATTAATTGACAGTTCTCGAAATTACCGTTCGGCGCCGGAGTGTCGTTATCGGAAAGTATTTTATACGAAAGCCCGAGGCATTCGGCTAATTTCCCGGCGGCTTTTCCACTGCGTCCGTTTCCAAGTATTCTCAGGCCTTTGTTCATAATATTTTGCATTTTTCCGGCAAGACTTGTTTTGCGATATGGCGGCGGTGGTCATATGCCGGTCTGGCGACCGGCGCTCCCGGTAGTGTTGCTATTGCCATTCGATGTTCGATGTTCATTAATTTTATTTGGTTCCGGCCATGCCGGCTTAGGGGGTTCATGGTTTTATATTATACTTTTTCTTCATGGCTTTGCGCCACAAAAGTTTCTGTTGTCCGGCCTGTTGCCGGACTTTAGCTGAAACCCGGACGGGCTTTTTCACTAATTCCGCGAAACGGGTAAAGGCGGCGTTAAAATATTCTACGGTCTGTTTATATTTTGCGCTTCCGGTTTGGTGGTTATGTATCGCCGTTTCAATAATATCACGGGTTTTATGCATGTACTCCATTAATTTCCGCACATCGCTGAACCATTTTTCGCTGAGGCCGGTATCAGCGACAAACCAGCGGTTTTGTGAATACGCGTTCAGGACGTTCAGGTATGAAGAATATTTAGCGGCCGGCAGCGTCTTTCCGTCTTTCCGGATTTCCGAAACGCATTTTTTGAGGTATTCCAGAACCGTGGTTTGTTCGAGAACATAGTTGACTTTCAGTATAAGCCGTTCGCGTTCCTTATCGGCGGCGGAGTCCGCCTGAATGACAGTTGCCGCGAATATGGTTAAACACAGGCAATGGAAAATTTTATGCATGATCGAATATTATCCTTAGTGTTATCTTTTCACGGCCTACGTTATTCAATATACTGAAAACTGCTTATTACCACCTTGCCGTTGACAGCGCGGTACCCTCTGGCAATAATTTTCTGTTCCGCGGTTATTTCATCAAAATAGACGCTTTTATCCGGATTTGCAAGATCGATATCAGCGTCAAAGACACTCAATATACAGTTTCGGCTTTTAACCGTACCGTCCGCGGAAGCCTTGCTCATGCTTACTCCCGCGGCCGTGCCGACGTCTTTGATAGTCTGCGCAATAATAATTGCGGTAAAAGTATCAACGTTACCGCCGATTTTAGTGAGATTAACGATTTTGCCGACCAGTTCTTCCTGTCCGGCATCCGTGTCCGCGGTTATTGTGGTTCCCAGGGGCAGCAGTAATTTATCCACGATTGACGCCCGTGTTCGTTTCGTATTAAGCGGGTATGTCGTGTCATCCGCGAACTTCGCCTTTATATTCGCGATAATAGTGGAAACCCCGGCAAGCATTTCAGTATCGGAACCGCCCGCTATTGAGTTTACGGACATCGCGGCGTCGATTGTCGGTTTCAGTTTTATTTTAGAGAACAGGGCTTCCAACACCCCGCTTTTCTGGGTATGGAGATTTATTTTTCGTTGGCTTTTGGCCTTGGAAAGCATTTTTATCTGGTCGAGGATATTGGCGTCGCCGCTGGAATAAGCCCCGCCGCCAAGGATATATTTATTGCCGCTGATAGTGACTGTCTGGTACGCCTTGCCGGTATCATACTTTTTCAGGTTAATGGTTTCCCATTGGGCGCCCCGGTGGATAAAGCCGAGTTCCCACGGCGATTCCATCGGCGCGTTCCTGATGAAAGCGGTGGAAAGCTGCGAGTTCGCCGGATCGGTGATCGTTCCTTCGGCATCGTTTCCGTCCTTGGGAGCTACGCGCGCCGGAGAAACGGCTGCCGGGGAATTGGAACTGTCGGCATTAGGTTTGCATACAGTATCATCCGACGCGTCGAGTGAAAAAACATGCTGCGCGTCAACGGAACTGGGAGAATACTGCACCCAGTCGCCGGAATTCAGGTTTTGGCGCGGATCGTTTACTTCCAGCCCGTACCAGGAGTTTTTGCTGTCGTCGGCCCCGGTGGAAGACGAAATCGCCGTAAACGGCAGACCGGCGACAGACAGGCTTTTGACGTAATCATATCCTTTGGTGTTGGTCGTAGCGTCATACAGGATTATTTTATCGATATTTATTGCCGTAACATTGATTTCGACGTTTATCGCGGCCGCGTTAGGCCCGACGCTTAAAGTCGTTCCGGCGGTTGCCGCACCTTCCAGGAAATGACTGTATCCGTCACTGCCGGGCCAGTTGGGAGAAGCGTTATCCGTACCGTTAACGTCAATGACCGTATCAAAGGGAATTACCGAATTTGTCGCGGTCGCCGGATCGGTATTCAATATTTTGACGACACCGTCTATTTTGCAGGCAACAGTAACGGAGCCGGTAATTCTCACTTTAAGATCGTCAGGCCAGGCGGTTCCGTATATATTGACGAGCCCGACAAGCGGTTTGATCTCAACTTTCCCAGACGTATTGTAATCCGAGGAGCCGGAAGATAAACTGCTCGCAACGATTTTAACCCCCGCCTTATTTATATAAGGGGTTTTCTCGTTACCGGTATAAGCAGGAGCGGTTGAAGCGCCGTACCAGGAAGCCGGATCAACGTCAGAGGACGGAATATCGTCCGTATCGCAGTAATCCTTGAGATTGGCGGCGATCTGGCGGCGGCGGTCGAGCGTCAGGTTGAACGTTCCTTTCAGAGACTCATCAGGAACCCCGTTTCCCGTTCCGTCGTCTTTGTAACCGAAACACGCCAGCCACGGCAAACCGGCTGAACCGGCGTCGGAATCCGTATCCGTCCATTTTTCCATTGCCTGCGTCGGCGCCCCGGCGCTTCCGGAGTCGAGTAACATTTTCCCGTCAATGGACAACGTATCCCAGTCGGTTCTGTTTAAGTTGAAACGCTTATACAATTCGTCCAAACCAATACCGGCATCATCGTTCAAATCAGCCCAGAACGCCTCTTCATCTTTAGCGACGATAATAGACAGGTTTCCTAAAAGTTCCTCTTTTTGAGTTGAGGAAAGAGCTGAACCGATTGCGGTTTCAAGGGTCGAAACAAGAGCGCTGGAACTTTTCCAGTCGCCGGTATATTTGCCGTTGTCAAATCCCGGAACCGTACTGTCGGCGGTTGTTCCCTGCCAGTTGAGGGCGTCGCATATTGTTGAAGTCGCGCTCGGCATCGGGGCGCGGACATTGATTTCGGAAACATATTTCCCGATCCTGGTTTCGGTATCAAACTCTTCGCTGTGCTTCGGGTAGGCAGTGGAGCCGGCGCGGCCGTCCACCAGTGAATCCAGGGCAATTCCGCCGGCAATAACGACAAAAGCGGTTCTGCCGATGATCTCCTGGCCGGAATCTTTACTCCTGATGTAATTCCAGTTGACTTTATCGGTGTCCACCGTATCCAGCAAACCGGAAACCGGTAAACGGCTTGCGAGCATATCTTTGAGCATATCGGTATTCGTAACCGAGGGAGAACCGGAATCATGTGAATACAGCTTCGAGTCTTCAAGATTGGCTTTGTCATTTTCAATCAGGCTGACAATTTCTTTCAGTTGCGTCTGGGCCAGAATACCGGCGGCAGCGGCGTTTGCCGCGTTAAACGCGGATTTCCGGTCGAACATCGAACTGAGCGCAAAACCAAGCGCAATTATCAACAGCAGCGCCAGGAACATAAAAGTAAAGACCAGGGCGATACCCCGTTCGTCTTTTTTCGGAGAATGTTTTTTTAGCGCCGCCATATACTTCTCCCCTGCACGAATGAACACAAAAAAGATTTAGACAAACTATGCAATGAGCGTGAACATAGTGAAGGCAATCATTTTTGACAAAATCATTTTTTTATTTTCTTGCTTCCCACGTCCCACGTCCTACGTCCCACTTCTTACGTCCCACGTCCCACGTCCCACGTCCCACGTCCCACTTCTTACGTCCCACGTCCCACG
>JBAYCO010000310.1:0-5520 GCA_041668685.1 Victivallaceae bacterium
AATGAGCCGCACTGGATTAGAATTCAGCAAGTATTCCGGTATGCCGGAGACAATGCGGAAATCAGATACGGTGTTCCATACGGACACGTAAAATATCCGGAGGTAATGGAAAACACCACGGAAACTGAAGGGATTACGGATGAACTTGATATTGAAACGCGGCGAAACCTGAGGCTTTGCCGTAACTGGGTTGATATAGGAGGTGAAAATAGCGGAGCAACTATTGCCGGCGACCATCGCATGTGGGAATTTAGTGGTCATACTCTTCGTTCATATATGATTCGCGGGGCTGGTTTCTGTCATGCGGTAAAAAGCGAATTGGACGGCAAATTCGAGAACATTTCCCGTCCTCCGGCAGGGAAATATAAATTCAGATATATGATTCGCCCCAGACATCGGATATTTGAAAAAAGCTTATCTCACCGTTGCGGTTGGGAACTCAATTATCCTGTATTGGCGACATGTGTAAACTCAAACCGGGGCGAAATTTTGCCCGATTCGACCGGACTGGTGGATTTTTCCGGTAGTTCAGTAATCGTTTCAGCCATAAAAAAGGCCGAAACCGGAAACAATATAGTACTCAGAGGCTTTGAAACTTCAGGACAAACAACAGCAGTTGAATTACCAGGGCTTGATAAATACGTCTGTTATGAGACTGATATTCTGGAAAGGAACTTAAAAGAATGTTCCTCCAATAAATTGACTTTTCATCCTTTTGAAGTGAAATCCGTTATATTCAAACAGGCGAAAGAAAGATGACCACGGTCATATCACATTTAAACTCTAATGGTATTTTATGAATTTATCAAGAATTGAAGCTAAAAATCATAATTCGGCAAACCGGTGTAACGCTAACGCGGAAAACTCAGCTGAAATTTTCCCATCCTATAAATCTCTCATAGAAAATAATATTGCTTGCGGGATGTTTTACGGAATGGAAATCACCGCAGGAAATAAAAAAAACGTTTTCATCCATGAAGCCTTCGGATCAAGCCGACCGGGAACTCCTTGGGAACTGGATTCCATAGTGGACATGGCTTCAGTCACAAAAGTCGCAGCGACCTGCTCCGCTGTTATGAAGTGTGTCGAACAGGGGCTGATAGACATTCAAGCTCCGCTGAAAACCTACTTGCCGGACGCGCGTTATGCAGGTGAAATATCACTGACCGAACTTGCTACTCATACTTCGGGTTTTGAAAACGGAAAACAATATCTTCATCTGCTTCGGGATAAACATGTTGATATCGTTTCCGCCGTCTTAGCTGAAAAGCCTGTCCATCCGCCTGGAAACAGATTTTGCTACGCATGTATAAACATGATCCTCCTGGGCTTTGCGGTGGAAGCGGTTACGCATTGCCGGCTTGACGAATTCTGTCACCGCTTTATATTTTCTCCGCTGGGGATGAATAATACTAAATTTGGTCCGCCAACCCACAGTGATCAGAGATTGGTAAAAATGACGGATGCCGATTTGGGACAGATTTCCGATGAAACCGCCCGGTATGCCGGAAGGCCAATAGGAAATGCCGGACTCTTTTCAACTGCTTCGGATCTTGCAAAATTTTGCCGGATGTTGTTATGTAACGGTCAATTGAAAGACCGGATGTTTTTTACTTCGAAAACGGTACGGCTGTTCTCGAAGAAACTGACTGCCAAGCATCTTCCGGACCGGAGTTTCGGCTGGTATCTTGAACCGGATTACAGGCCTGTTAATTTATCGGATAAAACATTTTACCATTCCGGCTGGACAGGGCAAAGCATATTTGTTGATCCCGAACGCGACTTATTTGTCATTGTTCTTTCAAACCGGAGAAATTATCCCGGTGAGCCCCGGCTGATAAGAACCCGTATTGTCGACAAACTTGTCGAATATATTTTTAAACAGGTTTCATAAATTGAAAATCTCATTCGGAAGGAAATAAAATTGAGAATCGGACTAATGCTCCCGGCACAGCCGGATATTAAATGGAAACTGGCGCGGCAGATCGGGGTTGATTACGCAATAACGAAAGCGGCTCCTGAGCTTACCGGCTTGGCGGCTCCGTGGGATTTTGAAGCTCTGCGGCAAATAAAAGAAAGTTTTACTGAAGCCGGATTTAAACTGGCGGCCCTTGAAGGCGATGAATTTGATATGTCCAGAATTAAACTCGGTTTGCCGGGACGCGATGAGGATATCGAAAAATATTGCGAGATGCTCAAAAATATGGGCAAGCTGGAAATCCCGCTGATCTGTTATAATTTTATGGCCGAGATTGGCTGGTTCAGAACCCGCACCGATATACCGGAACGCGGCGGCGCTTTAACTTCCGGATTTGATATCAGGGATATTGACAATGAAGAACTAACCATTGCGGGAAAGCTTACAGAAGACCGGATCTGGAGTAATTATAAGTATTTTATCAAAGCGGTTATCCCCGCGGCAGAGAAGGCCGGGGTAAAAATGGGGCTTCATCCCGATGACCCGCCGATTTCTCCAATACGCGGTATTTCCCGGATATTTACTTCAGCCGAGAATTTCCGCAAAGCCCTGAAAATAATAGACAGCCCCAGTCACGGAATAACTTTCTGTCAGGCGACGTTCAAGGCAATGGGGGAAAATATTTTTCAGTTGATTGAAGAATTCGGGAAAAAAGGAAAAATCTTTTTTGCTCATTTCCGTGATATAAAAGGCAACGCGGAATGCTTTCAGGAAACCTTTCATGACAACGGCCCGACAGATATGGTAAAGGCGCTGGAATACTATTTACGCTATACACACGTAAATACGCTTATTCGTCCGGATCATACCCCAACCATGGCAGGTGAAAATAATTCCAATCCCGGTTATGAAATGCAGGGGCGGCTTTTTGCGGTAGGCTACATGAAAGGAATAATGGACAGTATAGAGATAAAACACTATAATGAAAGATTTTCAAAAAATAACAGAAAAAAAGATACGACAAGAAGCTGGATTACGCGAGCATATTCCCCAACCGTAAAAACAATCTGATACCAATGAGCAATCAGTCAATAATGGTAATGATTACAGAACCATCCCATAGAAAATCGAGGGATACGAAATTTTGTGGAGGGCGTCTTCTGTTGTCCACAGTTTCGGCTCGGCTAGGACTACTCCAGGAAACTCTGCATATTGAGAAAACAGGTGTAGCCGCCCCCTGTCCCAAGGGGCGCAGGGAACTTTTTGAGCCAGTTTTTTTATTTTTCCATATTGCCTGGGGTATGACGGTGTTGCAGGGCGCGGGCCATGTAGTCGTCAAGCGTTTCGATTTCAAATTCTTCAATGATCTCATCAATATCAAGGTCTTCAAGTTCGCTGCTTAACAATACGTTACCCAGTTTACCCGGGTCTTTTATGATGAGGCCGCGTCCGTATTTCGCTTTTGCCGCGCTTATTTTCTCCCAGTTGTAGTCAAGGTGAACCAGCTTGCAGTCAAGATTGACGGTATGGGTTACATAATCGAAATAATTGGTTGTCTCGGCAAGAATTTCGCCGTTTGGGCTCAAAATGGCGGAGGGCAGATTCTGGACGGCGCCGACAAAGTGCGCCCGGCAGGAATACGCCCAGTAAGCCTGCATCAGGCCGCCGTGATACATCGAAGAAAAAAGTATCAGATCCGGTTTTGCGGCAGCGTACTTCAAGCGCAGTTCTTCAAAATTGAGGTCAAAACAGATTGCGCAGGCAACCGTTCCGAAGTCGGTTTCGATCAGATCCGCGTTTTTCCCGCAAAGAATTCCATATTCGGTGGTTTCTTCAATGACGACATGGTTTTTATTGTAAATGCCCGCGACTTCACCGTCCCGGTCAATCAACTGGGTGCAGTTGCGGAAGGTGCCGTCGGCAACCTGGAACGCCGCGGAATACGCGATGTAACAGTTATTTTCTTTAGCCTTACGGCTGAAGAAGTTCAGCATTTTATCGCCGCGCGCCGCATAGTAATCAAGTCTGTCTTTGTCCGTCATGCCGTTATAACGGTCGCAAGCTTCCGGCAGAACGATCAGATCCGGCATGTCCGGCAGAACGCAGTCAAGTTTCCTGTCCCAGAAATCCAGCATTTTCTTTACCTGTTCCTGAGCTTGCCCAGGAGAGTATTCCGGGGCTTTGGTTCCGATTGTGGAAATTGTAAGATAGCGGGCCATTTTTTTATCCTCAAATAAATTAAACTTTTGTCGCTTTGACCGATTATAAGACGGTCTATACTGTTTTAGGTTGGATTTTAAACTTTTATCTTGAACTTGACTGCGGCTCCAAGTAGCGCCGCGTCTCGATGAGACCGGCTGCATAAAACGTTGACAGGCCGTATAATGTTGCTCTTTGCCGCTTTCATCGAAAGCCGGCCTACTCGGTTGCAGTATAGATGTTAAGTTTTCAGATTAATACAGTATAAGAAAATTACAAGCCAGGAAGCGGCTCAAAAGCAGATTAATGCCGCATTTTTTCTTTTACGTCTGTTTTTTGTATTTTGCGGGTGTAGATTAGCGGACAATTTTTACTCTATCAAGGAATTTTCAAATGGACTATTTGTCAGGCGATTTTATTTTGCAACTGCAACAGATTCTGATAATAATATTATGCGCTCTTCTGGTGGGCGTCAGTAAAACCGGCGTACCCGGAGTGGGAATTCTCTGCGTGCCGCTGATGGCGCTGGTTTTTTCGGCTAAGATGTCTACCGGTTTATTATTGCCGATGCTTGCTTTCGCGGACGTTTTCGCGGTTCTTTACTATCACCGGCATGCACAGTGGAAACATGTCCGGCGGCTTCTTCCCTGGGCTCTGCTGGGTATTGGCGTCGGCTCCCTGATCATTCGGAATATAAATGACGCGCAGCTAAAACCGGTAATCGGTTTTATTGTCCTGGTCATGCTGTTGGTAAATTACTGGCGTCTGCGTCGCAACGGGGACGAACTGAATGTCCCGACCCACTGGGGGTTTGCGGCGAGTTTAGGTTTTGCCGCCGGGGTAACTACTTGCCTGGCGAACGCCGCGGGGCCAATCGTGGTGATTTATCTTCTGGCAATGCGCCTGCCAAAAAACGCGTTTATCGGGACCGCCGCCTGGTATTCCCTGATCCTCAACTGGCTTAAGATTCCGCTGTTCGTCTGGGACGGCAGGATAAACATGGCTTCATTCAAACTGGACCTGATAATGCTGCCGGCAATCGCCGTCGGCGCTTTGGTCGGTATCGTTATTCTCAAAAAAATCCCGCAGAAATATTTTAACCTTATAATTCAACTGCTGGCTTTAGCCGCCGCCGTCAAGCTGTGCTGGTCGGCGTGGTATTTGTTTTGACAAAGCGTCAGGCAACCTGGTTTTCCAGGCTGTTTTCTTCATCTGAGGGGGCAGGCTTAAGCTTGTTCCAAAGCGCGATCGCCGGGCCGGAAAGGATATACAAATTTACCAAAGCGACCAGCGCCGCGAATTGGAAAAAACAGATTGCCAGGAGAATTACCGCGAACAACAAGAGTCGCCGTTTGTTGCGCCGGATTGAAAAAAGCCATTTGCCGGCATGAACATAAGGGGCG
>JBAYCO010000311.1:0-5511 GCA_041668685.1 Victivallaceae bacterium
AAAAGTGAAAACTTTGATTTTGGCGGATATTAAATCCGGGGTTTACCGTCCCGGAGACCGTATTCCGACGCGGGAACAGCTTGTTGAGAAATATTCAGTTACCCGTACAACCGTTGGGCAGGCCTTGAAAATTCTGGTCAATGCCGGAGTCTTGAGTACTTCCAAACGCGGCGGGACGATAGTGACAGGCAAAAGCATGCCGTTGAAAGTAGCGTTTATTTCCGTATTGGGTGAAGCCGGCGCTGATGATATCATGCGGGCCAGCGAAGCTGAGAATTACGGGATATTCAAACCTCTCCTTGAGGCCGGCTCGGAATTTGATCTGGATTTTATCGATATAAAGGATCTGTCGCCTTCCGATTTTAAGTGGACTTCCAAATACGACTGTATGGTATGGGTGATGCCTGGTGAAAAATTTCTTTGCAAACTCCCGGAATACAGCAATAAGGCGCTGGTAATAAACCGTTATCATAAGGATATTAATTTCATATCCACTAATCACCGTCAGGCCGTTCGCGAAATGACGGAATATAACCTGAAGCTTGCCGGAAAGGATTGCCAGGTATTTTTCCTGGAAAACGCGAGACAGAATGATTTTATTTACCGGGAACGCCGCGAGGGGTTTGTCGACGCCTGCGAAAGAGCCGGGAAATTCTATCGTTTTTATGATTTATCGGTATCCGATTATACTTCAATGCAGGATGCTTTGCTGCGCATCGAATTCGAGAAGGACAAAAATATAGTTATGGTGTCTCCCGGTTTGGCGTATACCGGGGCGGTTCTGCAAATGGCGCAGCGCCGGGGACTGGTGTTCGGTGAAAACTTTTTTTATTCGGACTTCGATAATCGACATTCATTGCGTAATACCGGAATAAAAATAGTTTCGGCGATTCAGGATTACAATGCCATGGGGCGCGAACTGCTTATGGCGCTGCGCCGGTTCGGAGAAGAAAAAATCCAGCTTTTTGTACCGTACGAAATAATAAAATAAATATACTTTGTCAATCTGAAAACTTAACATTTATATTGCCGCCAAGTAGGCCGGCTTTCGATGAAAGCGGCAATGAACGACATTATACGGCCCGACAACATTTCATTTCGCCGGTCTCGTCGAGACACGGCGCTACTTGAGGCCGTAAGTAAATGTCAGGCAAAAGTAAAAAATCAACCTTAAGCAGTATATTTTGTTACGCAAAAACTTTTCAATGGGCGGAAGTATATTTGATATTTGCTTTTGCCTTCCACAGGATATGATAAACTTTTTTCCCCTGCTCGTTCCAACGTATTTCGAAGTCGCTTTTGATTTCCGCTAAATCGTCCGGCAGAGCGCTTTGTTCTTCGAAAAGCCCGCTGGCGCTGATTACCCGGCGGACAATATCATGATAAGGCACGTCGTCAGTCGAAAAATGAAAACTTCCGCCCTCTTTCAGCGCCCGGTGTAACTGTGCGCAGAAATCCGAACACAAGAGACGGTTTGCGCGATGCCGTCCTTTAGGCCAGGGGTCGGGGCATAGAATATGGAGACGCGTCAGGGTCTTGTCCGGGATCATCGAAAACAGATGCCTGGCTTCAACCCGCAGGGGGTGAATATTGGAAACGTCTTCGCGGTCGTTGCGTTTCTGGAGTTTGCGTAAACGTCCGATCATTACATCCGCGGCGAAGATCATCCGTTCCGGGTAGCGCCGGGCAAGTTTTGTCGTAAACGAACCTTTCCCGCAACCGAGATCGAGTTCGATAGTTTTATTTTCCAGTTCGAAAATATCATCCAGACGACAGTATTCGCCGGTTAATATTGAAATATTCTTATCTTCAGGCTTATTGAGCATTTATACTTTTTTTAAGAGTCTTTTTTAGTTTTGTTTTCGGCTTCTCTTGCGGCGTCTCTTTCGTTGAGCCTTTTTATGGTTTTTTCCCGTCGTTCAAGAAGCTGTTTCATCGTATTATCATCAACCAGGCGGTATTCTCCGTTTTTTTCGGTAATGCCGGGGTAGCTTTTAAGATAATTGGAATAATTCCTGTCGCCTGCGGCTAATTTGAGGAAAACTTTTGCGGCTTTGGGATCCCGCAGGTTGCCTAACAGGTTCAGATAGTTGCGCTTGAAGTTGTTGTCCAGCGCTGCGAAATCCGCCCATGGCAGAATAATGTCCGTATAACGCAAGTCGGGATTCCGCCCTAAAGCGTCGCATAAAGTATAGAAATTATTGCGATTGGTCTGATTGGGAGTCCCCAGGATATCAATGATTTTTTTCCACGCTTTAAAACGGATTACGATTCTATTGTCCATTGCAAGATATAGAAGTTCTCTTTGGCGGTTGGCTGGGATTGTTTCCAATTCCTCGCAGATGATTTTTCCACCGGCTTCCGGGTTCAAGGTGCAAATTGCCCTGATAAGATTGATACGCCTGTAATAGTTATTATTATTGACGGGCATTTCTTTCAGAATATTTTCAAGCAGCGGCGTATCTGATTTTTTCAGAACACTCAAAGAACGGTTTTGGAAGGCGTTAATGGCGACTTCCCGGTCCCGGTAATTGTCGCTTTTCAAAAGTTTCAGAACAACTTCCCGGAGTTTCCTGCTTCCCATGGTATTCAGGGCGGATAAAATCTGCGATGAATAATTTCTGCCGTAAGAGCTTGACTTGAGCATTTGCAAAAGTGCGTCTTCGGCTTTTCCCCCGCCCAGATAGCCGAGGATGGTTATTGCCTGGTATCTTGCGTTGGTCGGGCCGTTATTGAGCAACAGCAGCGCGGCTTCAACCAAATCGTCCCGTGACCCTTTTCGGGTAGTCGGCGGCGCGTTTTTCAGTTTTTCAATAGCCAGGGAGTTTTGTTTTACTGTTTTGGAAATTTTTTCGATTTCAACGCCCTGCTGTTCCTGAAGTCTTGCCATATCCGTCCATCTGGCGTCGGTGTTTTGGCAGCCGTAAATAATGACGGCCAAAGATAATGCGGTCAGCGATGTCAGTAAATTTTTCATAATACGCGCTCCTTTCCTGGTTAAAAAATCAAAATAGTTTAGCCTGTATATTGCCGAAATACAAATTTTTTTCGAAAAAAGCTCATTTCGTGCATTTTACCGTTTTTGCCGGGCTGCATATCAAGGTGTAGTCGTCACTCAAGTTGAACTGAAGCTCTTCTTCCCGGCAGTGTTTCAGCATTGCGGCAAGTTCCTTGTCTTCAGCACGCATTTGCTTCAGATGTCTGTTGATTATGATGAAGAAGTCGCCTTCGCTGGAAGGTAAGGCTTTTTTCAATATTCCAGCGCCGTTGCTTACAATAACACGACTATTGCCGTAAAAAAGCATTGAACCGCGTAGTGTCTCACAGCCGCCGCAGACATACAGCCTTTTATCGCCAACCTTGGGAAAAACATATTTTGCCAGGTCGATGTGGCATTTTCTGTTCAGGCGGGTTTTGCGCATAACCTCAGGAGTGTTGCCGAGAATGATCCCGCACAGTATTATTCCGCAGATAACGAATGCCGCCCGCTCAAAACGCATTTTTAGCAAACTGGCGGCCGCTAAGAGGATAAATCCCCCCATCCAGACGCTTACCGCGATAATGTATGCCGGCGGGAAAAACGGGGCCAACAGGGCGGCGGCAAACGCCGCCGGAATTACGATTGAGATGAAATACGGGATCGTTTTTTTGAGTTCTTCCGTGGTCTTGATCCTTTCATTCAGCCATTTGCCGCACATAATAGCGATCGCGACGTAGGACGGCAGTATATAAGTGACTTCTTTGATTGCCGAAAAAGAAAACAGGAAAAGCGGCAGGAAAGCCCAGAGAAACAGGAACAGTATCCGGTCTTTTTGAGCCGCGTCGTATGGTTTTGATGGGCTGTTGCCATTGAGCAGAAACAAAAAAAACTTTATAACTGTACTTTGCCGGCCGGTTTTTTTAACTTCCAGCTTATCCGGATAAAGAATCCATTTTCCCGGCAGGGCGTCAAGTTTCAAGAGACTGTCCCAGATGATGAAAGGCAGCAGGGCGATAGCGCCGCCGAACATGTTCGGCAGTCTTGCAAGGTAAAAGTACCAGGGAGAATCGTTGCCGATGTCCGTATAGGCGAAGTGGCCTTCGGGCGTTTTGAGAGAAATGTGCAGAAAACGCCCGATAGTATTATTTATAAAATGTTCGTGGAGAAAAGCGCCGCCGCCTTCCTTGTAGAACAGGTAAACCCAGATCCCGACCGGGATCAGGAACATAAGCATGGCCGGGGGATAAAGCGCTCTGCCGAGTAAATCCCATTTCCGCCGCAGCAGGATAAACGCGCCGATGATAATTCCGATATGGGAAATGGCGACCAGCCCTTTGGTCAGAAAAGCCCCGGCGGAAACGAGATAGAAAAGATACAACGGCCATTTGGCTTTTTTGTCTTCCGGTTGGAATGCATAATACATGAACAGAACTAAAGCCAGGGCGCAAAAAGCTCCGACCCCGATGTCGGTGACTATCCAGTGGGCGGTTCGGTAAAATTGCGGCATTCCGATAAGGATGGCTGTCGCCAGGGCTCCGGAGCGCAGGCCGCCGAAGTTGCAGCCGACCAGGAAAGCGACGCCCAGCATAATGCAGCCGAACAACGCCGAAACCAGGCGTGCGGCTCCGGGGCAGGGACCTCCGGCAAATATATAGGAAAACGCGGCCATATCAAAATAAAGCGGCGGTTTTTCGATGAACGGCAGTCCATGGAAATGTGGGGTTATATAATTCCCGCTGATATATGTTTCGCGCGCGATTTCCGCGACTCTCGGTTCGTCCGGCCCCCACAGATAGGGATGAAAGACGTTTATCAGCATGGATAGCAGGATGGTTAAGGCAAAAAGAATGAAAATCCGCTTATTTTCGGATATGGTAAATCCTGACATATATTATTTCCTCCTCTGTATTTATTCCTCAAAAATATCTTTTAATTCTTCTTTTTTAAACGAATATTGTTTGCGGCAGAATTGGCAGGTGATTTGCGGAGAATCTTCATTTTTTTCAAATATTCGTTTCAAATCATCCTTGCCTAAAGTTGCGAGAGCCTGTTTCATTTTACTTTTGCTGCATGTGCAGTTAAAACCCGGAGAAGCGGCGAATCCATAACTCATATTGTTGGAGTCAGGAACGCATTTCTCCTTTCCGGCGGCAAAAGCCAGGATGGTCCATAATAGTTTTTCCACCGGCATTTCCTGCAAGAGCAAAGTCCTGAATTTTTCGGAATTAATATGCTTGCGATAGGTTTCAAACAAATCCAGGTTACAATTCGGCATCGCCTGAAGCAACAGGCCGCGGCAGCATTTTACCGGATTGAGCGGATCGGCGTTGAAATTTACAGCGACGCTTATTTCGGTTTCGATCTGGTCGCTGACGGAAAAGAAGAACGCGGCGTCGGCGGCGGGACTTGCCAGTCCGGCCCGAGTTTTCCCTGAGTTAAGGATTTTCCCGTTCAGCGATTTGGTGATAGCGATAACGCCGTCTTCTTTGCCGAAAATATCATCTTCATTTTCAGCCTTGCCCATCAGGTAA
>JBAYCO010000312.1:0-5486 GCA_041668685.1 Victivallaceae bacterium
ATTCCGGCTTCATGCAATTTGCAGCCGAGTGCAATCGCGGCGGCCTGGCCTTCTTCGCTAAGTTTGCGCACCCTGTCGGATTTCGCGATTATTTCCGCACGGGCATGCCGGATTATTAATAAATTTTTCATACTCTATACTACATTAAATTATATTCGTGCAGCCGACGGTGAAGCGTGCGGCGGCTTATTCCCAGTTTCTGCGCGGCTTTAGTACGGTTGCCGTCACATTCCTCCAGGGCTTTAGTAATCAGCATGGCTTCATGCTGATTCAAATCCAGAGTATTGTCAGGAGAAGCGGAAATATCCTCATCGACTCCGAAACGGATATTGTCCGGCAGGTCCTTAACGTCAAGCGTATCGCCGGAACATAATACCACCATGCGTTCAATACAATTACGCAGTTCGCGAATATTGCCCGGCCAGGGATAGTTCCGGATTATTTCCATCGCGGGCTCTGAAATGCCTTCTATCTTTTTATCGTTATCCCCGGCGAATTCACTGATGAACTGCTTCACTAAAATTGGAATATCCTCCCGGCGTTCGCGCAAAGGCGGCAGTTTTATATTAACGACATCCAGGCGGTAAAAAAGATCTTCCCGGAATTTTCCTTCCTTCACCATTTCCTTCAAATCACGGTTGGTGGCGGAGATCAGCCGCGCCCTGGTCGTTATCGGTTCAACGCCGCCGACGCGTTCAAAGGAACGGGTTTCAAGCACGCGCAAAAGCTTCACCTGCACCTGCGGGTCAATCTCGCCGATTTCATCAAGGAACAAAGTTCCCCCGTCCGCCAGTTCAAAACGTCCCTGTTTCATCTCTGTAGCGCCGGTAAAGGAACCTTTCTCGTGGCCGAACAACTCGCTTTCCAGAAGATTCGCGGATAGAGCCGCGCAGTGAACCGGAATGAATTTTCCTTCGCGTCCGCTTAACGAGTGAAGGGCCCGGGCAATGACTTCCTTGCCGGTGCCGCTTTCGCCACTGAGCAGAACGGTGGAACGGCTGGAAGCCACCTGGCGAACGGTTTTAAGGATATCCTGCATAATCGCGGATTCGGCAACAATATCGTTAAGTACGGTTTTCTTCGAAACTTTTTCAGGTTCAGGGGAAGATTCCGCCGTTTTCTTTCGGAATTCGAGAGCGCGGTTGATAACTTCTTCGAGTTTGTCCAGGTTGACCGGTTTGGTAACGAAATCAAAAGCCCCGGCCTTAACGGCGCTGACCGCAGTTTCGATTGAACCGTAGGCGGTAAAAACGATGCAGGTGGGAGGCGGATTCTTGCCCAGGCCGGCGTCAAGAACGCTCATTCCTCCGGCTCCGGGCATTTTCAGGTCGGTCAACACCAGATCGTAATTATTGTTTTTGAGCAGATTCATGGCGACAACCCCGTCTTCGGCGGTGGTTATCTCAAAATTCTTGCAGAAATACCGGCGCAGGGCGTCGCGGGTATTGCGCTCATCATCGACAATCAGTAACTTTGTTTTGGAAGCGTTGTTGTTTTTAACCATATTTCCTCCTCACTGATTCCACATTTCCGCAAAAGCATGAACATCTTCACTGTCGCCGCCGGGAATTTCCAGGACATAATGTTTCACTCCGGCGTCTCGGCAGGCACGGACAAAACGCGGAAGTTCCATTTCATTTCTGGTATTCAACGGTAAATGCCCGTCGCTCCAGTCAGCTTTTGCTACGTTATCAGTATAAACGGATGCGTGGACATGCGCCATTTCCACCAGTCCGCTTTCGAGATATTTAATTGTTTCAGCATGAAAATCACGATCGAAAACATACGCGCTCGTCCACAAATGACTGCTGTCCAGACAGACCGGGTGATTCAGGAAAATTGAATTTTCCGGAAAAATATTCGCCGCCCCGTAGGCGGGAAAGTCATTTTCCAGACACCACAATATATAAGAATAGTTATCCCGGATATATTTCAGTCTTTCCTTAACCCGCAACTGCCGTTCCATGAACTCCGCGCCATGGGTAAAATCGCAACATATCCTGCTTTTACCGTCAAGCGACAGTTCCGGGCGAAAAATTCCCCGCATACACTCGTCATAAGAACGGCCGCCGCCGAACATGGGAATTGCTTTATCAGTCATGGCAAAACCGTGAAATACGGTTCTCGTAATTCCCATTTCCCTGAACTTGACACAGTTTTCATCTATAAGTTTTTTTGCCGGGCCGAATGCTTCCGCACCGAGATTAATGGCGTATTCCGCCACCAGCGGAGCGTGGGCGCTGAGTTTAACGCCCGCCGCCGCCAGTTTCTCAATTTCGGCGGCTCCGGCAGTATTATGGAGCTGCACCCCGAACTCAAAACCGTATTCTTCGGCGGCTGTCCGGCATTTTTCCAATTCAGCCATGCCGCCGGGTTTCTTAAATGGTGAAGACGTAAAGTCCAGTAATATTTTATCTTCAGACATATTTTTTAAGCTTTGGGGTTTAGTATCTCGACCAGTACGGCCAAGGCACTGTCTATATTTCCGAACGGGGCGCTGACCTGTACGCCATGAACGTGCTCCCGCAACTCGGCAACGGCTTCCCGTGCAATGGCGATACCGACTTCGCGCTGTTCCTCGCGGCTTTCCGCGGCTCCCATGCGTTCCATGATAGCGTCGGGAACGGTTACGCCCGGCACTTCGTTTTTCATGAACAAGGCGTTCCTGAAACTCGCCAGCGGCCATATCCCGGCAATAATCGGAACTTTCAGGTCGCTTATTTTAGCCATAAATTCCAAAAGCGCCGCAGTATCGAAAACAGGCTGGGTAATTATATACTCCGCCCCGGCTTCAACTTTCCGGCGCAGACGTTCAAGTTCGCGCTCCATATCTATAGCGTTGGGATCGGCTCCGGCTCCGGGACAGATCGGGGTCGGGGCGCCGATGGATTTACCGCCGATATCCAAACCGTGATTGAGCTTGTCGCAAACTTGCAGAATGCCAATGGAGTCAACATCGAACACCGCGGAGGCAAAAGGATAATCGCCGAGTTTCGGCGGGTCTCCGGTAATAAAAAGAATATTGTTGACGCCCTTGTTGGCGCAGCCGAGCAGGTCGGCCTGCATGCCGATGAGGTTCTTGTCGCGGCAGCAGCAATGCAACACCGCTTCAATACCGGATTTTTCCTGAATTTCAATCGCGGTAATGATCGGGGAAATCCTGGAACTGGCGCGCGGCCCGTCGGGAATGTTTATCGCATCGATACCGGCTTCCCGGCATTTTTTTGCTTTTTCAATGGTCGAACTCAAATCAAAACCGCGCGGCGGAGTTATTTCAATGGAAGTCACGAATTCGCCCCTGACCAGTTTCGCGGCGAATTTCGACCGTTGTTCCATTGGTACAGGCTCCAGCGGCGCGGCTTCGCCGCTGACGCTTTTCAAACTGGTTTCAACCCGGGTTTTGCTTAACGGTTTTATGCTGCGGGCGATATCGGCAATGTGTTCCGGACCGGTGCCGCAGCAACCGCCTACGGCCCTGGCTCCGAGATTAATGTAACGTATGGCGTAAGTAGTCAGGTATTCAGGACTGCACATGTAAATCATGCGGTTGTCAACTTCTTTCGGCATACCGGCGTTGGGCTGGACGATCAGCGGCAGTTTGGTCAGTTTCAGGGCCTGTTCAAGCGCTTCGAGCATGTCGTTGGCGCCGATATTGCAGTTCAAGCCTATGGCGGTAGGCTTTTTAGAGGTTTTCGCAAAAACCTTCAGAAGTTCCCGCATCGGCTCACCTTTCGGGGTTTCCAGTTCACGGTTCACCGCGAAACTGAACACAAAGGGGATTTCGGCGTATTTCTCAACCGCCGCCATGGCGATGCGCGCGTCTTTCAGGGAGTGGATAGTTTCACACAAAATAAAATCGGCCCCGGCTTCCTGCAGGGCTTTGAGTTGTTCACCGATAATCTCCACCGCTTCATCAAAGCTGAGTTTATGATGGCCCGTACTTTTGCCGACGGTGCCGATGGAAGCGGCAACAATCGTGTCTTCGGCGCATTCAGCTTTCGCCAGCCTGACGGCGGCATGGTTGATTTCAACGGTTTTGTCGGCTAATCCATACTGTTTCAGCTTGTTGCGGTTGGCGCTGTAACTGTTGGTAGTGATAACTTCGGCGCCGGCTTCGACATAGGCCCGGTGAATGTCCGAAACCACCTGCGGTGCAGTCAGACAAAGGCTCTCGTACGAAGTATTGATAAAGAAGTCGCGCTTATAAAATTCAGTGCCGATAGCGCCGTCAAATATAACCACATGATCTTCAAGTTTTTCTTTAAGCAAATTTTTCATATTATTCAGTCTTTTTCCCTGGAATTAATGCACATCCTCTAAATATACTCGAAAAAAACCGCTTTTAAAGCCGCATGGAACAAAATATTAAAGCTTTAACGCAATAGCCAAAGTCGTTTTTAAATTTGCAAAGCCGTATTGGACATTTATATTGACAGTGGTAAAAATTCAGCCTTGGGATATACCATGCAATACAGAATCGAACACGACATGCTGGGGGAAAAAAACATCCCGGCGGATGCTTATTACGGCATACATTCGCTCCGCGCGGCGGAAAATTTCCCGCTCAGCGGCCGCCCCGTCCGTCCGGAACTTATCCGGGCCCTGGCGCTGGTTAAAAAGGCTTGCTGCCAGGCTAATGCCGAGCTTGGTTTTCTGGACGAAAACATTGCCGTCGCCGTCAGCTCCGCCTGCGATGAGATCCGCGCCGGAAATTTCGACGGCCAGTTCATCACCGACGCGCTGCAGGGCGGAGCCGGAACCTCCACCAATATGAACATCAACGAAGTGATCGCCAATCGTGCCCTAGAACTCAGCGGCGCCGCCAAAGGCGATTACGATAAAATAAACCCGCTCGATCACGTCAATCTGCACCAGTCGACCAACGACGTTTACCCGACCGCGCTGAAAGTGGCCGCCGCACTGCAACTGCGTGAACTCAGCGAACGGCTTGCAATTCTCCAGTCAAGTTTTCAGGAGAAGGAAAAAGAATTCGGCAGCATCGTTAAAATCGGCCGTACCGAAACCCAGGACGCGGTTCCCATGACCCTGGGCGCTGAGTTTTCGGCTTTCGCGGAAGCGTTCGCGCGCGACCGCTGGCGAACGTTCAAGGCCGAGGAACGCATCCGCACCGTAAACCTTGGAGGAACCGCCGTCGGCACCGGCCTGACCGCGCCTAAGCGTTATATATTTCTGGTAATCGAAAAGCTCCGCGAACTCTCTCATCTCGGTCTTTCCAGAGGCGAAAACTGCGTGGACCAAACCGCCAATCAGGATGCTTTCGTGGAAGTATCCGCCACCTTGAAAGCCTGCGCGGTCAACTTCAGGAAAATAGCCTGCGATTTGCGCCAACTGCATATGATCGGGGAAATCCGCCTGCAAGCGGTTCAGGCCGGCTCGTCGATCATGCCCGGAAAAGTCAACCCGGTAATCCCGGAAAGCATAATCCAGGGAGCCATGAGCGTATTTGCCTGTGACCGGCTGGTAGA
>JBAYCO010000313.1:0-5471 GCA_041668685.1 Victivallaceae bacterium
AAAAAAACTGCACTTTTCTGAATAATTTTAAGACAAAAACAGGGGGAATGCTCTCTGTTTTTGATAAACACCTGAATATTAACGTGATAAATGTTTGTTCAGGTCAATGATTTTACAATAACAAATCAGGCAACAGGGGTATAAAATGAAAGCATTAACTGAAAAACAAAAAAATATGCTTGATTATATCGAGGATTTCATAGATCAGGAGGGAATGGCTCCGACGGTATATGAAATAGCTGATTTCTTCAACATAAAAACCTCTACTGTTTTCGCCCACCTGCGGGCCCTGCAACGTAAAGCCCGCATAACCCGGACATCAAAAGCGCGCAGCATCGCGGTGAAAAACCATAAGACTAAAATAAGGAACATCTCATTGCTGCCTGTTCCCCTGCTAGGTAAAATAAATCCCGGAGCTCCCGCCGGCAGCCTGGAATACAAGGAAGGTGAAATTTTTATCGACCCGTCCATAGTTTCCGGCAAAGACGCCACTAACGTGTTTGCCCTCAAAGTACGGGGGCAAAGCATGCGCGACCTCGGCATTTACGAGGACGATATACTGATAGTGGAAAAAGTCAGTTCGGTGAACGCTGGTGATATTGTGGTTGCTCTCGTGCAGAACGAAACTACGATAAAAAGTTACTTTCCGCTGCGCGGCGGACGCATTGAGCTGCGGCCGGCCAACAGCGAATTCAACACTCAGGTATACCCTGACGCCCACGTCAAGATACAGGGTAAAGTGGTGGGACTTCAGCGCGAATATTGAGTCTCATTATAATATCGGGGCGAACAGGGAACAGAAATTTTCCCGCAGTTTGGCTAATACGCTTTTGTTGTTTACCGCTTTCAGGGTTATTTCCCTGCTGGCGGCCAGTTCGTTGTCAAACTGCTTTTTCAGGTCGTCTATAAACTGGCCGTTGCGAACGCAAAAGTCCAGCTCGAAGTTGAGACGGAAACTGCGTACATCGCAGTTGCTCGATCCCATAAACGCCCATTCCGAATCCACCAGCATGGCTTTGGCATGTGAAAAATCACCGCGCTTTTCAAAAACCCTTATGCCCGCAAAAAGCAGCAGACGGTAAAAACTCTGAGTAGCCAGGGCGACAAAAGGATGATTGTTGTTTTGGGGGACAATGACCCGGACATCGACGCCGCGGGCGGCGGTCATCGCAAGCGCCTGGATATAACTGCGGCCGGGAACAAAATAGGGCGTCAGAATCCATAAGGATTTTTTTGCCGTGGCGGCGGCGGCGAAGAAAACGTTCTTGGAGCCCTGGTAATTCTGTCCGGGGCCGCTGTCCACAACCCTGACAAGGGACGAACCCTCTTCTTGCTGCGGCGGAAAATCGTAAGGCAGTTCCTCGGCAATGAGTTTTGAACGCGTCGAATAAACCCAGTCTTTCAAAAAGGCCATTTGAAAAGCGGCAACCGCCGGGCCAGTGATCCGGCAATGCAGATCGTGGATATGTTTACGGCGGGGCAGTTTTTTCATTTTTACATTTTCCTCGGAGATATTAATGCCGCCGATATAGGCGATTTTGCCGTCGATAATCAGCAGTTTGCGATGGTTGCGCAACTGGATCCGCCAAGGGGTAAGAATGTTGAAAGGCGAAAAAGGACGGATCGTAAGGTTGCGGAGCTTCTTTTTTACATAGCGGTGAAAAAAATACGAGAACGACGCCTTGAAACTGCCGAAACTGTCGTACTGGACTTTGACGTCAACTCCTTTTTCCGCCCGTTCTTCAAGCGCATCGAAAATGGCTTTGCCGACCGGGTCATTCATAATGATGAACGATTGCATCCTGATGCTGTGTTCAGCCTTTTTTATATCTTCAAGCATACGCGGGTAAGCGCTTGTGCCGTCCTTGAGCAATTCCAGCTTATTGCCGCGTAAAAGGGGGCGCAACGGAAACAGATTGTCCAGTATCTTCCTGGGTTCGGAGTTATCTTCCGGGGGCGGTATGAATTCATTGAGGTTTGCAAGATAAGTTTTAAATTGCCTGCCGAGATATTTATTCCTCGAAGAATCGACAAAATCCTGAATACGCTGAACCCGCATACCGACGGTTTTTATCCTGATAATTCCGAAAAAGCAATAGAAAACCATCCCGGCAACCGGAAGCAAAACAATTACCAGCAGCCACATTAAAGCGCTTGAGGGTTCTTCATGGCGGGTAAGAAGAATATGTACGGCAAAACCTAACTGTAATACAAGATAAATGCCGTAAAACAAAATAAAAATCAGTTCTTCATCCATATTCAGTCCAGCCGTCAATTTAATATTCCGGGAAAATCTCTCAGGTCGCTGACGTTGCCGCCCGCATACAGGACATTAAACGAAATTTTTTCTCCGGACGGCCCGTGATACGCGCCGGCATCGGCCATGATGGGAAAATGACTGGGAGAAACCATGTTCGGAGCGCTCCCGCTTATATCGATATTATATTTCGCCAAACCGTTTTTTTCATTACCTGTGACTCCGGTTATCAGCTCCCAGTTCCAGATATAACTGGTGCCTCCTTCGGGTGCCTCATACATTCTTTCAAAATCATCAGGACAGCGATAGACTCCTTCAGCTTCGCCCTTTATGGTCAGAATATCCGGCAGCCATTGCAAATTGGCCGGGTAAGACAGCGAAAGGTCGACTTTCCGGGAAGTTGCGTAAGGGAAGTATTCATTATTGTTCGAAGAATACAAAGTAACCGCGATACCGATTTGCTTCAAATTATTGCGGCAGCTGATGGATTTGCCTTTTTGTCGCGTTTTCTGCAGGGCCGGCAACAGCAATCCGGCAAGAACGGCGATGATCCCAATCACAACCAGCAATTCCACGAGGGTGAAATTCATATAATCCGTACCGCGACATTTTTTTTCCCCTGAAAGAAACATCATTTTAATCTCCCTGTTTTATACTGTTCAGCGTTTTTTAGTGTTTTGAGCTTTTCTCATCTTCGACTGCTGATGCGCAACTTCGAAAATTACTGCTGTCAACGGGGCGACTTCCGCTTTTTCCCTGCCGCTGAGATGAAGCAGGAAAAAATGAGATGCCCCCTCAAGTCCGCCGCGGCCCCCGGCACTGTTGAAAACCTCCGCCGTCCGTTGCGGATTTTTCTTAGTTGCCTTCAATAAACGCGTTGCGGAGTCCTTAATAATCTTTTCACGAACAGGCTTCGGCAGGCAGAACAGCACCTTAAAGGACTTTTGTAATTCTTTGCAAGTGGCCTTCGCCACATACTGTTCCACCTTTTTGGGATCTTTTAAAATATCCTTTTTGCCTTTCGCGTCGAGGTTTCGGAATGATTTATCAATGGTGTTCAGAAATTTTTCCGGCTTTATGGTTTGCGGATTAGCAATAGCGTCCCGGATGATTTCGGCATTTTTCCGGCGTTCGTTAAGCCAGAACCCGAAATATACCAGCGCCGCTATAAATACCAGTAAAACCATACCGGAAAGCCAGATGATTTTCTGTTTTTTCCCTGGCCGGGCGCTTTTCTTGTCTGTTCCCAACATAACTGTGTCATTCCGTGTACGTTAATAATCTCTGAACTTAACCGGCTTTGCCGGGAATTTTCAGTCACGAGTGCGGCCTCGCACCGTGACCGATAACGTTTATATTTGCTTTTAAGCCTCTCTATGCCGGAGCAAGGCTGCGCCGGGCACTACTCTCCTGTTTATCCTGTTCAAATAACAAATTCCTAAAAATTACTGCTGGAATTTCTGTTTCTGATCTCATCTTTAAAATTCCACGGTTCGCGCCAAAAAGCAAATCGGATTGCCAAAAAATATGTATCGGGACAGGAAAAATGGAAAAAAATCCACGCCCAAAGGACGTGGTTTTATAAGACTCAATAAAATCCAGTCTGGTTTTACATAAAAGTTTCAGCTTGATCGACTAAGTGTTCTCTTATTCCGGAATAAGCCGGTAGGATTTTATTTCCCATTCGCCGAACTTATCCCGCAGTTTGCTTCCGGTAAATTCGCCGGAACCGGTTTCATCCTCTATAAGATTCGTTTCCCGTACCGCGGCAATATTTATCCCGAAATTTATCTCCGGGGCGGCGGATTTGCCTTTGCTTTCATAAGCATGCATGATAAGGCCGTTTCCGTCTTCCGCTTTTTTCAGGCAGGAAATTATTACGCCATCAGTTCCTGCCGATTTCACGAAGGATTTTTCTGACGGCAGATTTGCTCCGCTTTCAGCAAGGCCTGCCGGAATTACCGCAAGCAGGGGTATATTGAATTCATAACCCTTTTTGACGATATCCGCATCACGCCAATCGCCGTCATGCGGACAAAGACAATAGGAAAAAGAATGTTCTCCGTAATCCGGATTCAGATCGGGGCTGTAAGGAGATCTCACTATCGTAAGTTCCATGTCGCTTCCCCGGACGTTGAAACCGTATTTGCAATCGTTCAGCAAAGCCACGCCGTTTCCGCCGTCGGAACAGTCAATCCATTTCAGGGCGGGAACTTCCTGGCCGTTGCACGGATGTTCGAACGCCCCGAAAGGGATTTCTCGGACAATTTTCTCAGGATTGAACTTCAGCGGGAAAGAAACTCTAAGCATCGGTATTCCGTCTTGCGGATTACCGGTTTCATTCCAGGACAATTCGGTCTGAAATTCAATTTTACCGCACTTCCTGAAAAATATTATCCGTTGTTTCAGCAGCGATTGGTTGAATTTGCATTCCGTTTCGAGAATATCTACCAGCGACCCTCTGTCTACTTTCGTAAACTTCGTATGTCTGTAAAGATTTTTCACTGAAGCGGTCGCACCGATATTCCAGGCTGACATACTGTGTTCGACTTCGGTGTAAAGCCTGAAAATGTTTCCTTGCTGAAGGCAGTCTATTAATTCCTTGCGTTTTTCTTTGTCGAAGAGTCTTTTTATCCCGCCGAAATCCGGGTCCATTTCCAGAAGATATTTGTCATTTTCAAATACCGTTTCAGTTTCCGGCTCAGACTTTTCGCCGGGCCTCGCTTCCGCCAGCCCCTCTTTCAAAAAGTAGCTTTTATACCCCATGGAAGGAACATTTTCCGCATGGAAGAACAGTTCGCCGCCGACAATTTGCGAAGGGATTTCCCGGCCGTAAATATCTTCGACAGCCGGATTGCTTATCTTCAAGCCGGAAAGACTTATTTTTGCCGTCTCGCTTCTTTTCCAGGCAAGTGGATTGAATATGACAAGCGGGGTTCCGCCGTTTCGTTCCGGGAACGCTATACGCGAGGAAATATGCGTCAGCGCTTCCTGTTGCGCCTGTCGCGCTGTATTTATCGCACTTTCCGCCAGGTCTTTCGAATATTCATATGAACTGTGGATCGCCGAACCGTCCATTATATCGTGGAACTGGTTGAAACAGGTTTTTTCCCAGGCGTCATTGAGTTCCTTATGCGGATAAGCGAAGCCGGACAGTGAGGCGATTGATGCGAAGATTTCCGCACTGACAAGCAGATTTTCACATTTTCGGTTG
>JBAYCO010000314.1:0-5444 GCA_041668685.1 Victivallaceae bacterium
AAAAAAATAACTTGTAAAAATAATCTTAAACAGATCGGTCTGGGGTCAATTAATTACGCTTCCGATTTTAATAATTATATGCACATTAATTTTTGGAACGGAGTTCAGGAAATAACATGGAGTGAAAATCTTTATAACAATAAGTACATTGGTAATAAAAATGTCTTTCTCTGCCCAGCCCAGACTCCGAATGAATATACAAGTGGATATTTCACCTATGGAATCCGTATTTCAATCCCGAGCGACTCCAAAATTTCTGTTCCGGTTTCTACTTATTATCTTCATCTGCCCCGCGTAACCGCCGCATCACAATTTCATCTTTACGCGGACACCGTATTCGTAATAACTGCGAGTAATGCCGGAATGCAAGGGTATCTGTTTTCAGACACGTCATTAAACGGGAACAAAGGAATCCACTTAAGGCATCCGGGGGAACAAGCCAACTTATGGTTTGTCGATGGTCATGCAGCTAGTCAAAACATGCTGGATCTTAAAAATCGCGGTATCTCCATCGCGGTCAATAAAGCATGGCAATCAGTTACTTTCTGAACTATGCAAAACCAACCCATTGCCTGAATATTATGTTTATCTGCGTATCAACCGTATTATATGACCATTTACCTCTTACAAATGCCTGTTCGAATATAACTTCGAACGGCATAAACCATATCGAAATATCAATGCGCCACATGCAAACCGCCCATACCGACAGACATGAAATATCAAACAATATTCTGAATAACGATATTAATGTATATTCCGTGCATGGTCCGCCAATTGAAAACTGCAGAATTATCGATCCGGCCCTTAAGAGACATTTTAAAACGGCCTATAAGCCATATTTCGAATTTGCCCGGGAATTATGCGCATCCGTCTATGTGGAACATTGCGGAAAAGCCGGTTACGAAAATTGGCCTTTTTTAAAGGAAACGGTTATTGAAAACTGCAAAATGCTCGCGGACTACGCTGAGTGTTTCAGCTTAACTCTCGCTATTGAAAATGATATGGACGGATACGGCATGCTCAAAACACCGGAACAATTCCTGACTATAATTGAAAAAGTAAAAAGAAATAATCTTAAAATAACTCTTGACTTGAAACACGCCGAACATAGCGGCATAAAAGGAATATCCCCGGAGCTATTTATGGATAAACTGGGTGATTATATTGTCAACATTCATTGTGCCGACCTGGAAAGTCCAGCCCCCTTTGTTTCAGACTGGGAAGTCCCCGGCACCGGTAAAGCCAAAAGACTGGATGCCGTACTGGATAACTTGAAACTGAAAAAATATAACGGACCGATAACCCTCGAAATAAACGAAATGAAAATAAAAGCCGTCATCGAAAAAAGTATTTTAATATTAGGGGACGACACCGATCCGGAAAAGTTCCGCCGGGTTTTAATATCCTCTGAATTTGAGAACATGAGCTTGGATTATGCTTGCAAATATTTGAATAAGTTAATAAACGGGAAATAATAATGTTCATAAATCACTGGCATACGGCTCCGGAAAAAGTCTATGACAAAGATGCTCCTGACAAAGGAACCCTGAAAGAGATCATTTCCATAATGAGGCAACTGGATATATCCGGCGCCCTGGCATTTGCTCCATTCGTAGAACTAATGCCTTACGACGACGAATATAAAACAAATATGAAACTGAACAATGAAAGGGAATGTAACAAATGGCTTTACGAGACCTTGAAAGAATATCCGTCCATTTATGGATTCGTTACTGTTAACCCCGCTAATCCCGCGGCAGTTGATATATTGGAAGAATATATTCATAAAGGTTTTTTGGGAGCTAAAATCCATCCTCCGGTTTTCCGGATAAAAATAAATGAACCTGTTTACGACAATTTCTATTCCTGTGCGGAAGAATTAAACGTACCGGTACTTTTTCATACTGGATCACATGGCTGGCAGGTAGACAATTATGCTCCAGGCTTAATTGGTGACATAGCCCGCCGGCATTCTGATTTGAAGATTATTCTTGAACATACCGGCGGGCCTGATTTCTTTAATGAGGCAGTCCGGGTGTTAAGAGAAAATCCCAACTGTTATACCGGTATTTCCTCCACTTTGCGCCCGACATGCGAAGACGGAAAAAGTCGCAATATTTCCTGCCTTGGGAAAGAGAAGATAATATTTTTAATAGAAACATTCGGTTCCGAAAGAATTATTTATGGTTCCGATTATCCTAACAATTATCTGGAAGACATCAGGGCGGATATAAATTTTATCCAAAACTTGAAAATTTCAAATAAAGATAAAAATAACATTCTAGGCAAAAGCTTAACGAAAATACTAAGAAAATCCATTTAATACAAGCTAAGGTATACATAATGAAAAAAATCGTATCCGTAACCAAATACATGATCCGTCCATATGTGAGAAAACAAGGCGGCGTAATCGATGACGCCGCCGCGCAATTGTCAGAACAGGAAGATTTTAAAAACGGCTATTTCGCTTTCACCAGTTTAAAATACCGCCCGGCTGACGGATTGCTTTACTGCGGCAACACAAACTTCGGGAACGACCTTTTACGGACATTCAATCCGGAAACAAAGGAATTCAAGTCACTGGGTTATCAGAATTTTGCGGAAAAATTCGAAATAAAAATTCATCGCGGCCTGGAACTCGGCGCCGACGGTATGCTTTACGGAGCCACAAGCTGCCTTCACGGTCCGGATAAAAGACAGGAGGCGCCGGGGGGGAAAGTATTCCGCTACAACCCGGAGAAAAACGAATATGAATTACTTTGCATTCCCAAGGAACATGATTACATTCAAACTATTTCGCTGGATTCCAAACGTGGAATGATTTATGGATTTACCTATCCGGTATTTGAGTTCTTTGCGTATTCCATAAGTGAAAATAAAGTCGTTTACCGACAATTTATGGATAGCATAAGCCACCTGTCCGCCATTGACGACAATGGCGGCTATTGGGGGACATGGAGCTATTTTCACAAACTTTTCCGTTATGACCCGGCGAAAAACAGGGTTACGTTTTTTGATCACGGCTTTCCGGAAAAAGGCGGCAATATGATGTATCGCAACGCCGGTCCAATAGATTGTATGGTAAATGGCGGAGACGGGTTTATGTATGTCGCCACCGATCTCGGCTCACTTTACCGGCTGACGCCGGAAACGGCAGAGTTGGAATTTCTCGGTAAGCCATTCCCTGCAACCAGATTGCCGGGACTCGCCTTGGGGGAAGACTCCCTGCTTTACATGTCGGGCGGAGACGACAACAGTTGTCAGATTGCCGTTTACGACCGCGAAGCACGGCGTTTTACAACGCTTGGGACACTTGAAGATGAAGAGGGTAACAGGTGTTATCGTACTCATGATATTGAACTCGCAGGCGATAAAATATATGTAGGAGAAACCGACCACCCCCAACGTACCGATTATCTTTGGGAATGCCTCATGGCTTAAACAGGAGAATTAAATGAGAAGAAAAATACTGCTTTTAATATTCGGTTTTGTACTGAGTTGGACCAGCTTGGGAAACAATAAAATTGCAACTCGACAAAATGAGCCATTGGAAAAGCTGCAACTTCTAAATGGTGAATGGACTCATAAGCTCGGTAAATTGATTCAAAATAAAAAAGAAGAAGGATATTACCTGGCCTTATGCAGGAATTATATTTCTGATGACGTCGAAATTTCAGTTAAAGGCATGGCGGTTTCAGAAAACCAGTTTAAATACGGCTGTATCGGAATCGTTTGTAAATTCATAGATCAGAACAACTATATCGCCGCACGTTTCGGAGCATATGGAAAACTAAGCATCCTTATTCTGAAAAACGGCAGAAAAAAAATTATTAAACTCAATACCCTGAAACTAAAACTCGGGAAAATTTATAAATGTAAAGTAATATTGAGCAATGGACTTTTAATAGTAAAAATCAATGATACACCTCTTGGTGTTGTTAAGGATCCTTTTGCGGGGAAGAGCGGCTTGCCGGGACTTATGGCAATGTCCCAAGCCGCGTTTTCTTCTATAAGTATATCGACGGCAAAAGCAAATATACAAGCTTTGAAGTCAGAAAACAAAGCCTGCCTCAAGGTCATTGAAGCCGGCGATAAATTGGCGTTTGAGGCAGTTGAATATTCAATATCTCCGAACGAACTTATCGCCAGGGAAGCCAACCCGGATTATCGTTCCATCGCAGTTTATTTAAGAAACAAAAGCAATACCGCCACATCTGTGGACAACATTTTTATTGATGGAATTCCCAGCAAAACACTTATTGAGTCCGGGCAGATTGCCTGGTGGCGGTCATGGCCTCATATTATTAGGCCGGGCGAACTAACCCAGGTATTAATCAAAATGTCCGGGCAAGACTATAAACGTACTATTCAGTCCTTTTTAGGTGTTGCCGGCGCCCCCTGTAAATTTTCGTTCAAGTCATCTGGAGAAACCAAACCATTATCCATCAAATTCTCCCTAAAACCGGAAAGGCCGCCGCTCAGGATAAACTTCATCGCTTTCAGCAAGGATTTAAAAACCCTGTATGCATACGTCTCCGCCACAAAAGAATACGAGGGAAAGCGGATTAAAAAAGTTGAAGTCAACGGAACAGATGTCACTGCCCAAACTTATCTTCCCAAGGAAATTTTTCTCAGGACAGATGTTCTTCCATTACAAATCAAGTTGAAAAAACCTTTAAAACTCGCATCGCCAACGCTTGTGACCATAAAAACCCAGGGAGCTTTTGCCGGGCATGCGGTAAGGGCTTTCCCTTCCCGATTCCCAATTCAATTAACCATCCTGGGAGGATATCCCGAAGCTTCAGACATCACAAAAATAGCTGAACTTAATTCTACGGAACTTGGTTTTTGCGGAGGCGCAAATAAAAGAGCAATGTATTTGTCTGAAATGCGAAAAAACAATCTAATGTTTTTCCCATACATAGGTTCTTCTCCCGGCAGGGAAGTTATACATTTCGAAAAATATCCTGTCCTTCCCGTTATCTCCGGCTGGTGGCTCGACGAAGTGGACAAAGCAGGACGCAAGACTCCTTATGACGTCCAAAAGGAATTTAGATTCTCCAACAAGCTGCTCAAAGAAAAAAAACTATCTCCGGCTCCTTACTGCGTTAATATCTGCAATCCGTCCGGCGATAAGGGATATATGGAACTGGCTGACGCGCTTAGCCATGAATATGGCATTGATTTCGGTATCCGCCAAGTATTGCCCCAAGTTGATTTTATCAATCCCGGAAACATAGAAAACAGGGAATTACGAACGGGACGCCGTCCATGGTGGCCGTACTTCCGCAATATTGAAGCTGTTTTACTTGTCGATCCCCAAGGCAAAAAAGTAATGGCTCAATATCGTTCTATTGATCCGCGCGAATATCGTCTGCTTATTTACTCCTGCCTGGCCAACGGCGCCAAGGGTGTTTTAAACTGGAATTACGGACTGAACT
>JBAYCO010000315.1:0-5427 GCA_041668685.1 Victivallaceae bacterium
ATGCCCCTTCCGGTTACGATAATATGCATCCAGGCCGGCCTTTGCTTGAGTACGCGGATAACTTCGGCGCAGTCCAGCCAGCCCGCTTTCAAAACGATGTTCAACTCATCAAGCACCAGCAGGTCTGCTTCAGCCTGTTCAATATATTTCTTTGCAAGTTCCCAAGCTTCGGCCGCACAGGCTTTGTGGTCTTTTCCATCCATGTCTTTTTGCCAGGTAAATCCGGCGCCGAGCGGAATTATTTCAAAGGGGAGCTCTGTGTTGTCGGCGAATAGTTTTTCACCGGTTTTCCCGGCATTTTTGACAAACTGCAAGACGGAAACCTTCCACCCCCAGCCGAGCGCGCGCAGACAGGTACCCAAAGCGCCGGTGGTTTTGCCTTTGCCGTTTCCGCTTATGTTTATAAGCAGTCCGTGCCGCTTTTCCCTTTCCGTTTTTTCAAGCATGTTCGCAACCCCTTTTTTATTTATGGACGAAACCGGCTATGCCGGAACTTTTAAAACCACTGATCTTCACTAATTTGACACTGATTTTTTGCGGCAAAGCCGCAGAACTCTCTCAATTAGTGTTTTATCAGTGCGGATAAGTGGTTAAAACAACAAATTCCTGTAATTAAATTACAGCAATTTTGGCAACAGTCAATTCTGATTAGCATGCAATATTTAATGCCGGACGCAAGAGCAACTAAGCAAAAATTTTAAACTCGCGCCCGGCATTACCCGATGTGTTTAAGGTTTTCCCGCCGAATGCCGCAACTCAACAGCGGCAGCCACCATATTCCGTAATGACGGAATAACTTCTTTCCAGCTTCTGGTTTTCAAGCCGCAATCAGGGTTAATCCACAAACGTTCACTGGAAATATATTTGCATGCTTTTCCCAGCAAATCGACAATTTCTTTCTTATCCGGAACGCGCGGGCTGTGAATATCATAAACTCCGGGTCCAATTTCATTTGGATACTCAAAAGTCCGAAACGCTTCAAGCAGTTCCATTTTGCTGCGGCTGGATTCAATACTTATTACGTCCGCATCCATTTCAGCGATTGGCTGGATAATTTTATTAAATTCGCTGTAGCACATATGCGTGTGAACCTGCGTAGAATTTTTGACCCCGGAGGTTGCCAGCCGGAATGAATCCACCGCCCATTTGAGATAGTAAGCGCGATTGCGTTCCTTAAGCGGCATTCCTTCACTGAGGGCGGCTTCATCGATTTGAATTATCCGGATCCCGGCCTGCTCCAAATCTTTTACTTCATCAAGAATTGCCAACGCCAATTGTTTACAGACTTCCGGCCGGCTGATATCGTCGCGAACGAAACTCCAGCAAAGAATCGTAACCGGCCCGGTAAGCATGCCTTTCATTGGCTTTTCCGTTAAGGACTGGGCGTATTCAATCCATTTAACCGTCATGGAAGCCGGACGCGAAACGTCTCCGAAAATAACCGGAGGTTTGACACATCGGCTGCCGTAACTCTGCACCCAGCCGTTTTCCGTGAAACAAAAACCATCCATCTGCTGACCGAAATATTCCACCATATCATTTCGTTCCGCCTCACCATGAACAAGCACGTCCAGGCCGATTTCCTCTTGCTTCTTCACTACTTCCGCAATTTCCTGTTTCAGGAATTCGGTGTACTGTTCTTCGGAAACTTCGTTTTTCTTAAATGCGCGGCGCATTTTCCTGATCTCTCCCGTCTGCGGGAAAGATCCTATGGTTGTGGTTGGAAAAAGAGGCAGATCCAACCAGTTTTGAGCATTTTTCCGGACCTTATAGTCTCCCGATCGGCAGTACATGGATTCAGTTACCGCAAGCATACGTTCCGTTACGCCGGGATTGTGAACCTTGGAGCTATTGTGACGCGAACATATTGCGGCCTGATTTTCTTCCTGTTCGGCATTGTGGGCTTTGCCGGTAATAATATCGCTGAGAATATTGATTTCCGCGCACTTTTGTACGGCAAAGGCCATCCAGCTTTTCAATTCGGTATCGAGTTTGCTTTCATGACTCAGATCAACCGGAACATGAAGCAGGGAACAACTGGAGGCAACCATTGTCCGGTTCCCGATTTTACTGCGGATTTTTTCCAGGGTGTTGACAGACGCGGCAAAATCGTTTTTCCAGATATTGCGCCCGTCGACAATTCCGGCGGAAAGGATCATATCGGCAGGAAAAGTTTTCAGGATTTCATCTAAATTATTCCCGCCGTGGACCAAGTCCAGATGCAGTCCGGCACAACCGGAATTTAACGCGAGGTCAAGGTTATCGTCAAGAACATCAAAGTAAGTTGCAAGCAACAGGTTGGACTGTCCCGCCGCCAAATTCAGCTCTTCATAAACGGCGGCAAATTTATTGCGCGCGTCCTGGGGAAGGTCAGAACAAAGAATTGGTTCGTCAATTTGAATCCAAGTGCATAAACGGCTCAACTGTGAAATTACTTCCGCATAGACATCTACAACCGCATCGAGTTTTCGCCAGCAATTATATCCGTCCACTCCTTTGCTGAGGGCAAGATAGGTGATCGGGCCAACCAACACCGGCTTCGGTAAAAATCCGGCGATAACAGCTTCCTGGGTTTCTTCAATGATTTTCCGGTTTGAAAGCTTCGGTTTGAAGGTTCCGTCTATTTCCGGAACAATATAGTGATAGTTGGTGTTGAACCATTTGGTCATTTCCATAGCCGGGATTTTTGCGTCTTCGTCTCCGCGTGCCATTTTGAAACAGGTTTCCACCGCTTCCGACGGCAAATGGCGGAACCTTTTCGGCAATGCCCCCAGCATTATGCTGGTATCAAGAACGTGATCGTACATTGAAAAATCGCCGACGGCGACAGTGGACAGGCCGGCATCCTGTTGATTTTTCCACCGTTCAAGGCGAATTGATTTGCAGCAATCCAGAAGCTGCGCCTCGGATGTACTGCCTTTCCAGAAAGATTCAAGGGCTGTTTTCAGCTCTCGTTGGGCTCCAATTCTCGGATAGCCAAGGACATGATTCTTCATTTGTTGTCTCCTTTTTTGAAGAATTAAAAGGAGCATCAACATCTCGAAATTGAGCGTGCAAAACTTGAGAACACTAACGCTGGTTCTCTTCTTTTCCGCACTAACCCGTCTAATCGCGAGACAGTATGCTCTGTCCGGCTGCGGCGTCTCCTGGCTTACGAACCTAAACATTAAAGCCTTCCCGTTTTTAACAGTGGCTTTAAAAGGCGTTATATTCGATTACAGTAGCGCGTCTGCGACGGATTTTCACCGTACTTCCGTTTCACAGCAGGACGTTAAACCGCGGTAAATGTAGCATCGTTTAATGGTAAATCAACCTTCTTAATATTTTTTAAAAGCTTTCCGGTTTTAGAATATTAATTTACAGCAAATCTTGAGTCGTTTATTCAATATTATGGTGCAGCACAGGCTCAATCGGTGTTCTTCCTGGTGCTTGCCGCAGTGATGCGAAAACAATAGAGAGCAATATAATGATAATTAACGGCACAAATTTAAAGCTGACACGCCGCTTTATGGGGTTGTTTTTTCCACAAAGGCGTGTATAATCATTTTTATACCAATGAGTAATCAGTCATAGATAATGACGGCAGCAGATTTTGAGATGGATTTTGGTTATAAACCGCAGAGCGATACAGGGTATCGCGCGAGGATTAATGGCAAAAATCGGCTCAAAAGAATCATCGGAATATTTATGAATGAGAAAGAATTGGTATTATTAAGTAATTCAGCGTAATGAATCCCGTGCGAACCGGGAACTGTCGCGCAACTGTGAATCAGTATTTTTAACTGTAAGTCAGGTCTTGCGCTGAATAATGTTAATCGTGCGCGCAACACAAGAAGGAAGCTGAAAATGCTTGCTGAAAAATGCAAAAAGTCCGATTGCGGACTTCCCGCAATTCGCCTTCCACGGAAAAAATTCACCCTTATCGAACTCCTCGTCGTGATCGCGATCATCGCGATTCTCGCGGGTATGTTGCTCCCGGCCCTGAGCCGGGCGCGCAACAAAGCTAAAGCCATCAACTGCACTTCTAACCTTAAGCAATGGGGCACCGCCTGTCTTATGTACAGCGTAGATTGGGGATATTTCCCCCCTACATATAATACTGGTAATGATGAGGCTGATGATACTGTTTACTGGTGCGGAAAACGTTATCATTCTGAGGGAAAATTTGTTCAGTCCGAAGGTATTCTGGGAAACTACGTCAGGAAGGGAATAGAGAAATGTCCTTCATTTGCGGATTATGTCAATGAAGGCGCTTATGACCAGGGAGCCGGAGGATACGGCCTGGCCAGCGGAGGCAGTATCGGGGATTTTTCATCCAACGAAGCAGGAATGCCCATTCCTGCCAAAGTTTCTCAAGTAAAACAGGCGTCCAAAGCCGCAATGGTTGGAGATACGGCGCTTACAACCAGCACAGCCTTCCCACCGGTTCCAAATAATTCCGTGAGAGAATATGTGTGTATGTACATTCCGGTAGGATACTGGGATGGTTCGCCGTATGCTACTACCCCCAGCACACATTTCCGGCATAATAACCGCGCTAATATTGTATTTGCCGATGGTCATACTGATGATTGTGAGGTATATACTTATAAACAATGGTCCAGTGGAACCTCTACTGCCGACTTTGTTTTTAACGGTACTGATTTTACTTCAAACATGACCGGATTCATTGATCCTAAATTATATTATATCAGTAGCTTATAATTCCAGCATATGAAAAAATTTCTTCTAATATTCTTTTTCAGTTCCGCGCTGTTATGTTTCGGAGCAACCGAGGGAAAGGGCGTCCGCGTCGTTTCCCTCAGTCCCAATATGACCGAAACGATATTCGCGCTGGGCATGGAAAAATGCCTGGTCGGGCGTTCCAACGCCTGTGACTACCCGGAAGCGGCGAAAAAAATCCCGGTGGCGGGGCGTTTCGGCGTGCCGAATATCGAGCGCGTCATTGCCCTGAAACCGGATTATATTGTCAGTTCGGCGTTCCAGGACAAAGCAATGGTAACTCGCCTGAAACAGTTTGGGGTCAAGGTCTTGTTTCTTCCGGGCGATTCCTTCGACGATTATTTCAAGAATCTGAAAGTACTCGGTGATATTCTGCACTGTCCGGAAAAGGCCGAAAACCTTTGTTGCACCTACAAAGTTCAACTGGAAACATTTAAACGGGAAGCGGAAGAGACCCCGGAAAAGGATCGCCCCAAGGTATTATTCGTAATCTGGGATCTTCCTTTGATGACTGTCGGTAAAAATTCATTCATAACCGATTTGGTCGAACTTGCCGGGGGTAAAAGTATCACGGCCTCGCATTCAAAGGCTTATTTCAACTGTTCCCTGGAGTGGGTTCTGGCTCATCCCCCGGATGTGCTGGTTTTGTGCAAAATACCGGAAAGACGCGCGGAAGAGCTGATCAATCGTCCGGGCTGGGAAGGA
>JBAYCO010000316.1:0-5402 GCA_041668685.1 Victivallaceae bacterium
CGCCGACAGTGTCGCCGATAACGCTTGCGGCGTGGGCTTGAGTGCCTTTGCCGCCGTGAGCGCCCTGTTCAATGTGCTTTTTGGCGTTGTCCCAGGCGCCGCCCGCGTTGTTAAGCATGGTGGCGAGCAGGAAGCCGGTAACCAGTCCGCCTGCGAGCAGGCCGATAACACCGGCTACTCCAAGTACGCATCCGCTGACAACAGGAACAAAGATGGCGAGCAGTGAAGGAACGATCATTTCACGCTGTGCGCCGGCGGTGGAAATATCCACGCAGCGGGCGTAATCAGGTTTGTCTTTGCCGTCCATGATGCCCGGTATTTCCTTGAACTGGCGACGCACTTCGTCAACCATTGCTCCGGCGGCGCGGCCGACGGCTTTCATGGTCATAGCGCAGAAAACAAACGCCATCATGCCGCCGATGAACATTCCGCAGAGGAGCAGGGGATTCATCAAGTGCACTTCAAAAACGTCGATATAAGCCAGGATTTCCGGCCTTCCGCTTTTGATGAGGGCTTCGGCTTTGCCGATTAAGGTTGCGAATTCCTGTCCGCCCTTAGCGGCGAGTTTCGCGGACCAGAGTTTTACTTCTTCGATATAAGCGGCGAGGAGCGCCATGGCGGTCAGAGCGGCTGAACCGATAGCGAAACCCTTACCGGTAGCGGCGGTAGTGTTGCCGAGGGAGTCCAGGGCGTCGGTGCGCTGACGTACTTCCTTGGGAAGTTTTGACATTTCAGCGTTGCCGCCGGCATTGTCGGCGATCGGGCCGTAAGCATCGGTCGCCAAGGTGATCCCCAGAGTGGAAAGCATACCCACAGCGGCAAAACCGATGCCGTAAAGACCCATGCTGAAATCTGAGAAGCCGCCGGCGAAACCAAATGCGGCAATAATGCCGATAACAATGGTAACTACCGGTATTCCGGCGGAATGCATGCCGGTTGCCAGGCCGTCGATAATCGTGGTGGCCGGTCCCATATTAGCCTGCTCGGCGATGCCTTTAGTAGGCGGATATTCGGCGGAAGTATAGTATTCCGTAGCCTGTCCGATAATAACCCCGGCGGCCAGTCCGGCGATCACGGAACCGAAGATACCCCAACTGATGAACCCCATAAACTGCAGGCCGACCAGTACGGCAAGAATCATTATGGAACTGCCGAGAGTACCGACGAGAAGACTCTTGAGAAGATCTTTCTGGCTGGCGCCTTCTTTGGTTTTTACCAGGTACATGCCTATGATGGAAAACACAATGCCAAGACCGGCGACGATCATCGGGGCGGTAATGAGTTTTACCATGTTTTCCAGGCCTTTCGCTCCGTACTGCTGGACGCCGACGGCGGCGCCGAGAGCGGCGGTGGCGAGGATTGAGCCGCAGTATGATTCGTAGAGGTCGGCGCCCATACCGGCAACGTCGCCGACGTTGTCGCCGACGTTGTCAGCGATAGTCGCGGGGTTGCGCGGGTCGTCTTCGGGGATACCGGCTTCAACTTTACCGACCAGGTCGGCGCCGACGTCAGCGGCTTTGGTGTAGATGCCGCCGCCGACACGTGCGAACAGGGCCTGGGTGGAAGCGCCCATGCCGAAAGTGATCATTGTGGTTGTGATATAAACGTATTTAGTAGGATCGTCACAGCCTTTGGGAACCAGTTCCAAACCGAGGAAATACAGGCCGGTCTGCATGTTTTCAGGAGAGAAGAAACATTGATCAAGGACAAAATACCAGATACAGATATCGAGAAGTCCGAGACCGACTACCACCAGGCCCATTACCGCGCCGGAAGTGAAGGCGACGCGCAGTCCGCGGTTCAAGCCTTCGCTCGAAGCCTGAGCTGTACGGGCTGAAGCGTTGGTAGCTGTTTTCATGCCGATATAACCGCACAACCCGGAGAAAAATCCGCCGGTCAGGAACGCTACCGGAACGAAAGGATTCTGAAGCCCGAAAAATGCCAGGAGGGCAAAAATGACGAACAATGCGGCAAAAACGACAATTACCACTTTATATTGACGGAATAAATAGGCCATCGCTCCTTCACGCACGTGCTGGGCGATTTCCTTCATGGTGTTGTTACCTTCGCTTGCCGCCATCATTTTCTGGTAGAACATTACCGCGATAAGCAGCGCCAGGATCGCGCCCAGCGGCGCGGCATACCACTCTGTCGGTATAGCGCTGACTGCGGAGGTGGATGATGCGGCTGCGGCAACCGCCGATGCGGCGTCTTCCGTCAATGGAACGGACGATGGAGCCTGAGCTGCGGCGCTGAAAGCGCCGGACAACATTGCAATGCCCGAAAGCATTAGTGAGTTTCTCATGGTTTTCGAACCCTTTTGTTGATTAATTGTAATTACGGAAATATGTATATTTAAAAATCCTTAAGATAGTTTCATTTTTAAGAATTGCAAGATTGAATATGTATGTTAAATTATGTTTTTATTTGTTTACGTCAAAAGTTAATGTTAAAAAAACGGAATCAGCAGATGAGCGACAAACAGGACAACCAGATACAGGAATCTCCTGAAGATATTTTTTCACAGCGGGTTGCTAAGATCGATGAACTCAGGGAAACGGATATTTTGCCTTTCGGCGAATGTTTCGATAATACGGTAAAGATAGCTGACGCCCGCGCGTCTTATAAAGAAAACAGTGAAGATGAACAGCCGGTCAGGATTGCCGGGCGCTTAATGGCGCGCCGGATAATGGGTAATGCCGTCTTCGCGGATATAAAGGACAGCTCCGGACGTATCCAGCTTTTTATCAGCAAAAAGGAAATCGGCGCGGACAGTTTTAAAAATTTCAAGAAACTTTTCGATATAGGTGACATTCTCGGCATTGACGGCGGATTATTCGTTACCAACACCGGGGAACTGTCTGTAAAGGTCAAAGAACTGACGCTGCTGAGTAAATCCTTGCGTCCGCTCCCTGAGAAGTTTCACGGCCTGACCAACGTTGAACAGCGTTACCGCCAGCGTTATCTGGATCTGATCATGAGCGATGAAAGCCGCGGCGTGTTCCTGAAACGCTTTCAGATTATCCGGGAAATCCGCAAATTCCTTGAAACTAAAGGCTTTCTTGAAGTCGAAACGCCGATGCTCCAGCCGATGGCCGGAGGCGCTTCCGCTAATCCGTTCAAAACTTATTATGAAGCCTTGAGTTCTGAAATGTACATGCGTATCGCGCCTGAACTTTACCTGAAACGCCTTCTGGTGGGCGGGTTTGAAAAAGTTTACGAGCTTAACCGCAATTTCAGGAACGAAGGAATGTCGCGCCGCCATAACCCGGAATTTACCATAATGGAAATCTATCAGGCCTATGGCGACTGCCGGACCATGATGGAACTGGTTGAAGAACTGATTACCACGCTCGCGCAGAATGTCTTCGGCACTTTGAAGATCGAACATGCCAACGGTGTCGTGATTGACCTCAGCCGTCCGTGGCGGCGGGCTCCGTACGCCGAACTGGTCAAGGAAAAAGCCGGGGAAGACTGGTTTGAAATTTCCCATGAGGAACGAGTTAAACGCGCTAAAGGTATGGATTTGTTTGTCGAGGATTCATGGCCTGACTTTGAAATAACCAATGAAGTCTACGAAAAACTCATTGAAAAATCCTTGATCCAGCCGACTTTCGTAACCCGTCTCCCCGCGCAGCTGGTGCCGCTGGCGAAAGCCTGTTCCGACGACGGCAGCGTAGTCGATGTTTTCGAACTCGAAATCAACGGTCAGGAGATCGCTCCCGGATATTCCGAACTCAATGACCCGATCGAACAGCGCCGCCGCTTTATGGAACAGTTTGAACGTTCCCGCCAGGAGGGCGATAAAGTCGAGGAAAAAGTGGATCAGGATTTCCTGACCGCCCTGGAATACGGGATGCCGCCCGCAGGAGGAATGGGAATAGGAATTGACCGTCTGATAATGATGTTGACCGGGGCCGAATCCATTCGCGACGTGGTCCTGTTCCCGCAGATGAAAATACAGAAATAATTGAAAGTTGAAAATTGAAAATTATTAGAATATAAAAAGGTAAGAGATTGATGGCAGATTTTAAAAAGATTGAAGTTCCCGCAGGTGAAAAAATAACTGTTGCCCCGGATGGAAAATTGACTGTCCCGGATAACCCGATAGTCGCTTTTATTGAAGGTGACGGTATCGGGCCGGATATTACTAAAGCCAGTATGCGTATATGGAACGGCGCGATTGAAAAAGCTTACGGCGGCAAACGCAAAATTTCATGGATGGAGATTTTCGCCGGAGAAAAGGCCGTTGAAGTTTACGGCAAGGACGTCTGGCTTCCCGAAGAAACCATTGAAGCTATCCGCGAATACCATATCGCTATCAAAGGCCCGTTGACGACTCCGGTCGGCGGCGGCATCCGTTCCCTGAATGTGGCCCTGCGCCAGCTGCTTGACCTTTATGTCTGCCTGCGCCCGGTAAAATATTTTAAAGGCGTACCTTCGCCGGTGAAATCCCCGGAAAAAACCGATATGGTTATTTTTCGGGAAAATTCCGAGGACATTTATGCCGGGATAGAGTGGATGGCCGGTACCCCGGACGCTGAAAAAGTCGTAGATTTTTTACAGAATGAAATGGGCGTTGACAAGATCCGTTTCCCTGAATGTTCCAGCATCGGGATCAAGCCGGTTTCCAAAGCGGGTACCGAACGCCTGGTACGCGCCGCCATGGATTTTGCCGTCAAAAATAAGCGCCGCAACGTAACGTTGGTGCATAAAGGCAATATCATGAAATTCACTGAAGGCGCTTTCAAAAACTGGGGATACGACGTCGTCAGAAACGAATATGCCGATGTCGCCGTTGCCGCCCCCGATTGCGATTGGCAGGCTCCCGAAGGCAAAATTCTGGTGAAAGACTGCATTTGCGATGCTTTCCTGCAGCAGATACTGACCCGTCCGGCCGAATATGACGTTATTGCTACCCTGAACCTGAACGGCGACTATGTTTCGGACGCTTTAGCCGCTTGTGTCGGCGGCATAGGCATCGCTCCCGGCGCCAATATAAATTACTTGAGCGGCCATGCTTTGTTTGAGGCGACCCACGGCACCGCGCCGAAGTACGCCGGACTGGACAAAGTCAACCCGTGTTCGCTGGCCCTGTCCGGGGAAATGCTTTTACGGCATCTGGGTTGGACTGAAGCCGCCGACCTGATTATCCGGGCGGTTGAAAAGGCTATTTTCGATAAAAACGTCACTTATGATTTTGCGCGTTTAATGGATAACGCGACGGAAGTATCATGTTCGGGGTTTGCCGAGATAGTCGTGGCAAATATGGATTGATAAAGGCGGTTAAGTTTATATTATAAGAATTTCTTATTTGGACAGGATTAACAGGATAATACAGGATGAAAAAGTGTTTTTAAGTAGCGCCGTGTCTCGATGAGACCGGCGATATGCAACGTTGA
>JBAYCO010000317.1:0-5395 GCA_041668685.1 Victivallaceae bacterium
ATGAAATGGAGCGGCTTTATGCCGATTTTGCGCCTTGACGGCTGACCGTGACGAGATATTAACGTCGATTTACCTCCCTCTTACCTTTTTTCATACGTTTTCATTCTACTTTTGACAGAACCCCTGATTTTATAGAATATTTAACAGCCGGTTAAAATAACTCTATATACGATTATAGTGAAAAAGCGGCTAAAAATCAAGGCGTAAAGTATTTTTTAGGCTAATATTATTTTATATAATAAACGCCGGCTCATATGGAGATCCGGCGTTGCAAACGCGTTTCGATAATAATTCCCTATTATTGGAGACCGGTAGTAATTAAAATATATTTATTTTTACTTTTGTCCTTGGCGATAAACACATTGTAAAGCGCTTCGCGGGTTATGGTTTTATCCTTCACCTTTCTCGTAAAGGTCCATCTCCACATATATCTGATAACCAGTGGATTGGATATTGAACTGATATATTTTTCAGATTCCAGTTTGCCGTACATCTGGGTTACGGCCTTGTGCCATTTATCGAATTCTTTTTTACTTAATTTTTTGCTTTTGCAGAATGCTTCGTAGTCTTTATCCTTGAGCGCCTTATAGTAATTTTTTGCCTGGGCGTCGGCGAATTTCCTGGCTTCTGCTTTTTCCTCTTTCAAGATATTCGCGAGTCCGGCCTTGATTTCCTTGGCTTTGTCAAGATTTGTCTTCTTTTCGGTGGATTTGCAGCCGCTGAGAAGGCCGATAACAGCCAGCGCGACAAGCCCTGATTTTAAAAATTTCATGATATTTCTCCTTTGGTTATTTATGTAATTATTCTTTTTTTATTTCGATGGAGAACATGCTGCTTCTGACATTAACGCTGTGCAGGTTCAGTTCCGCCAGCATCAGGAATTTTTTTGTTTCTCCTTTCTGCAAATCGACATCCTTGAAAAAATCAAGGTTTTTGCTTACCAGCACCGAATTTTTGGGCATCAGTTCCAGTTGATAATGTCGTGCCTTATCCTTGATTTCTGGACTTACCTTTTTCCATTCCGCAGGTTCAAATTTCTTGATTTTCAAGTCAAAGGGACGGTAATACAGAACAACGTTGTCGGGAGTATCCATATACCATTCATCAATGCGTATCTTTTTGCGGGCGAAATTTCTCAACCGTAAATTAACAACCGCTTTATCATTCAAGACAATAGCCTGGGTATTCCCGACCGGATAAAGAACAAGGTAGTAGTCCTTAAGTTTTTTGTAATGCCGCTTCCCCAGGGAGCCATCCCTGAAATTACCTTTCAGGCCTTTTGGGTTGTCGTTGTTTACAACAGTTTTTACGCAGGCGGAAAACAGCATGGTAAGCGTTATGCTCAGGAAACCAGTTGTAAGAACATGGCTGAATCTTTTCATTGCGCCCCTTTGGCTTAACGCCTCTTTTTTCTGGTTTGGCGGTCGCCGAGCCGGCTGAAGCGGAACACATAGCCCCAAACTAAAACCGTAGTTATCACCAGAATTATTAAACTGGCGTCATGCTGGAAGAGCTCGGCGGCAGACATGTCTTCAACGTCTTCCAAAAAACTGCTTCTGTGGAAATTAACCACGCCGACCAGCACATAATAAACGCCCCACCATATAAGCGTGCAGACAATTGAGGCGATTATTTTATAAATCTTATCGCCGAACCATTCCGCCACTTCCCGGGCGGGATAAGAAGCATATACCGGGCCGATGCTTTTTCTTTTACTCATAGTAGTTGTTCTTCTGAAAGTTATTTTCCTGTTTAAAATAATACCGGCATGCCGCTTATGCAAATAATTAAAGTTAGAATTTTGTCAGGAATTCCGCGATCGGCCTGTCCGCCGGGAGCAAGTCATAAGAACTGAGCTTTCGGCGTTCAACCCAGGCATATTCCTGCCGTTCCATGGCGACCGGTTCCCGGCCGTTCTTAATGCTGCAGCGCATCAGGCGCAGGGAAACGCTTTTGCCGGGGTATTCATGTTCGAGCATATAGACCGTATCATAAACCGCGACGTCTATATCCAGTTCCTCTTTGAGTTCCCTTTGCAGGCATTGAGCCGGGGATTCACCGGGTTCGAGCTTGCCGCCGGGGAATTCCCAGTACCCGGCGTGGGCCTGGTGGGACGGACGGCGGCTGAGGAGAACTTTACCGTCGTTAAAGACCAGCGCGGCGCATACTTTTATAAGTTTCATGGTATTTCAGCTTGTTAATAGTCGATATTGACGGTAATTTAGACGCTGACCGGAATAAAACAAATTTAAAAACAGCGGCTTATGAATAAAAAAGAATTACTTTCCACACTTGAAGCGTTCGGTATGCATCCCGGAAAAATCCTGGGACAGAATTTTTTGATCGACAACAATCTGCTTGAATTTATCGTCAGGACGGCGGCGCCGGGAAAAGGCGAGATAATCCTCGAAGCCGGGCCGGGGTTCGGCGTATTGACCCGTCCGCTGCTGGAAGCGGGCGCTGAAGTTTACGCCATTGAATTTGACCGGCGACTGTGTGAATATTTGCGGGACAATATCAAAGAGCCGAATTTTCACCTGATCGAAGCGGATGCCTGCCGGGCGGATATAGCCTCGATTATTCCCGGCGGCAAGACTTTCAGGGCGGTAGCCAACCTGCCGTATTCGATCAGCAGTATCTTCATCGCCCGGCTGTTGGAATTGCCGTCGCCGCCGGAGCAGATGGTCTTTATGCTCCAGAAGGAAATGGCCGAACGTCTTGCCGCGCCTGAGAAAACGAAGGAATACGGTTCGCTTTCGGTGCGCGCTCAACAGCTTTACGACGTAAAACTTTTACGCAAAGTGCCGCCGGAGGTATTTCATCCCCGCCCGAAAGTCGATTCAGCCATTGCCGAATTGAAACTCCGGCAGCGCGAAGATATGCCGGAGTTCAAGCTTAGAATGCGTCTGAGCGGCATAGCCAAGGTTGCTTTTGCCCAGCGCCGCAAGAAAGTTTTTAAACCGCTGGCGGCGGCTTACGGGGCGGAGAATCTGGAAAAAGCTTTTGCTGAACTGAATATTTCCGAAAACGCCCGTCCGGGGGATATAAGCGTCGCGCAATACGAGGAACTGGCAAAGCTCCTGTAAAAGAAATCGGAATTATGGATAAGCTGGTTTACAAAAAATATTTACAGCGTTCTGAAATCCGTTGTCTGGAACCGTCAAAGCCGCAAACTGAATTTTCCGGTGCGGTGGTGATCCCGGCCCTGGCGGAATATGATTTTCTGCCTGAGACCTTGGAAGCCCTGGTGAAATGCCAGCCAGCCCGTAATTCTACGGCAGTTGTGGTTGTCGTCAACAGCTCCCGCGAAACGCCCACCGAAAAGATCGCTGAAAACGAAACAACTCTCGCGGCTCTGCGAAATGGAAATACGGATTTCTGCGGCGGACTTGCAGGCGGCAGGGAACTTTTCTGGATAGACGCGAATTCTCCGGGTAAACAGATATCTCCGTCCGGCGGAGTCGGAGAAGCCCGCAAGACCGGAATGGATTCCTGTTTGCAATACTTTGAAGCCAAAACGCTGCATGAAAAATTGTTCTTCTGCCTGGACGCCGACACGCTGGTAAGTGAAAATTATCTTTCCGCCGCTTACGAATTTTTCCGCAGGAATAAAGATACGCAGGCAGCAACGGTGAATTTTTCGCATCGCGCCGGCCAAACGAAAGCGGAACATAAAGCGATAGAGCTTTACGAAAAATTTATGCGTTATTATGTCCGGGGACTCGAATTCGCGGGGTCTCCTTATGCTTTTTACGCTCTGGGTTCAGCGATAATCTGCCGTGCCGAAGCCTATATCAGGACAGGGGGAATGCGGGCCCGCAACGGCGGCGAAGATTTTTATTTCATGCAGGCGGTGTGCAAATTCGGGCGGTGCGGCATAATTGAAAACGCCCTGGTTCGCCCGTCCGCGCGCCCTTCCGACCGGGTGCCGTTCGGAACCGGTCCGAAAGTAAGGGAAATCATTAACGGACACGAACTGCTGTTCTATAATCCGGAAATATTCAGAAACCTGAAGACCCTCCTCGAAACCGTCAATAAACTGACGGAATTGGAAGAATTCAGCGCCTTGCCTGAAATCCTGACGGCAAACTGCGATGCTGAAAGCCGGAAATTCCTTGAACAAAATAATTTCAATATTGTATGGCAAAAGATTTTCCGTAATACGAAGCCGGAAAGCATTTATTTAAAAAAAGCCTTCCATACCTGGTTTGACGCCTTCCGCACCCTTAAATATATTCATTTTTGTGAGAAGAAATATCCCCGGCAAACCGCGGATAAACTGCCCCATCAATTAAAATACGATTAAAAATTTGAAAAAAACATCTATCCGGCTTGCGATTTTTATTTTTGGTGCTATAATTCGAATTCCGCAATCTTATAAAAACACAGGATAACTGTATCCTGACCATTTATAGAGAAGCACAAAAATTAAAACCTTAACCCGAAGGAAACAAAATGTCCCGATACGATGCCCTTTTACAGGAAAAGCTCGGCGATACTTATCCGAAACTCGCGGCTTTGAAAAATGAAAAGCTGGATGACTTCATTGGAGAATATATCCAGTTATGCACCCCCGACTCCGTATACTTCTGCGATGACAGCGACGCTGACGCGGAATATGTCCGCAACCGCGCGCTTGAACTCGGCGAAGAGAAAAAACTGACTCGGGAAAATACCACCATGCATTATGACGGCATTGGCGACCAGGCCCGCGACAAGGCCAATACGAAATACATGGTCTCCGCCGACAAAATGGCTTCCATGGGAAAACTCAACTGCATTGAATCGGAAAAAGCGATGCAGGAAGTAAGGACCATTATGAACGGCATAATGGCCGGCAAACAAGCTATCGTCAAACTTTTCTGCGAATGCCCGACCCATGGTCCTTTTTCCATCGGTTGCGCGCAGATTACCGACTCCTGCTATGTGGCCCATTCCGAAGATATACTTTATCGCCGCGGTTATCAGCACTTCATGGATATGAAGGACAAGGAAGATTTCTTCCGTTTCTGCCACAGCGCCGGTAAACTGGATGCGAACAACTGTTCCGTAAACTTGCAGGATCGCCGCATCTTCCAGGATCTCGACAATAATATGGTATTTTCGATGAATGCCCAGTACGCCGGGAACACCGTCGGCCTGAAAAAGCATTCAATGCGCCTGGCCATCAACAAATCCGGACAGGAAGACTGGTTATGCGAACACATGTTCATAATGAGTATTCCGAACGAAGAAAAAGCCCGTTCCAGCTATTTCGTGGGCGCTTTCCCGTCAGCATGCGGCAAAACTTCCACCGCGATGATTCCCGGTGAAAAAATCGTCGGTGACGATATCGCCTATTTCAAAAATATCAACGGCGAATTCCGGGCGGCAAACGTCGAGCGCGGCATCTTCG
>JBAYCO010000318.1:0-5393 GCA_041668685.1 Victivallaceae bacterium
GCCCTGCTCAATTCCCTAAAATATTCATTTCTTCCAGGGTTTTCCGCATATTTTCCGCGGTGGTGAAATGGTGCGAATTCCAGCCGCAGCGTTCCCCGCTCTCGACATTGGCTGAATGGTCGTCGACATAAAATACCGGTTTGCCGTATTCTTTTTCAAAGGCCGCGTACATTTTCCTGTCCGGTTTTTTGTGGCCGACTTCATAACTGAGGATACAGCCGGTGACCAAATTGGCAAAAGGGAGTTTCCTGTAGACTTCCTGCATATGGATTTCCGAGGTGTCGGAAAAAAATACCAGTTTGTAACCGGCCTCGACAAGTTCGCGCGCCAGTTCCGGCATGCCTTCGATTGCCTCTCCAATGATCATTCCCCAGGCACTCCGCAATTCTTTCCCGGAAAACTTGTTGCCGGTGAGATGGCGGAAAACGATAAGCCATTCATTCCCGGTGATCATTCCCCGCTCCAGCATATCCGTAAGCGCCGTGAATTCAACCGGCAGGGGTGTCGTTTCCGTTAATCCTAAAGCGGCGAAAGTTTTTTCCGGGTGCAGTTTGAGACATACTCCGCCTATATCCAAAGCGATTACATCAGGCATAGTCGTATCCTCCGCTGACATTTATTTGAGTCTTTAAAACCACGTCCTTTGGGCGTGGTCATAGTTCTTCGGTTTTACCATTTCAAAACTGTTCTGCAAAATCTTCTGTTGTCCGTACCTTTACCCCCGCACGGCTAGGGACAGCCGTGGCTACACCGGGAAGCTCTGCATGTTGAGAAACAGATGTAGCCGCCCCTGTCCCCAGGGGCGTAGGAAACGTTGCATGTCGCCGGTCTCATCGAGATGCGGCGCTACTTAAAACCACTTTTTAAAATCCTGTGTTATCCTGTTAATCCTGTCAAAAGAACAAATTCCGAAACTCTCATGTTACAACTTAAACGTTTTCCGCGTTTTTTGCAAGCGCGGTTTGATTTTTCGGCTTGCAGGTATAACTTTTTCTGTTGTTTATTAATTATTTTTTAAGGAGACGCTTATGGATTTCTATAAAGTGATCAGAAAACGCCGCAGCATTCGCGGTTATAAAAGCGACCCGGTGCCGAAAGCCGCTCTCAAGCGTATCGGCGAAGCCGTACAACTGGCGCCGTCCGCCTGCAATATTCAGCCGTGGAAGATAAGGATCGTCGTCAAGCCGGAACTGCGCGCTGAAATCTGCGCTCATTATACCGCCCCGTGGCTGGCGGAAGCCCCGGCGATAGCGGTTGTTATCGGCAATAAGGAAGAATGCTGGAAACGCCTTGAAGGCAATCCGATTATTGACATAGATGTCGGGATTGTCATGGAACACCTTGTTTTGGCGGCGACCGCCGAAGGCTTGAGCACCTGCTGGATCTGCGCCTATAATGTTCCGAAGATGAATGCGGCTCTCAATATCATAGCTCCCTGGAGCGTGCTTGCCATCAGTCCGCTGGGGTACGGCAACGCGGAGCCCCGCAAGCTTGAACGCAAACCGCTTAACGACATATTTGAAGTAATATAGAGAGACTGTTTAATGAAAGTAGACTATCACGCGGCAATCGGTACCGGCTTCTGGCGTACGGAATTTACGCTGGCTGATGATACCCTGATGAATTTTTATCTCGGCGACCGCCTTATGCTCAAGCTTAAACCGGCGCTGATAAATAAACAGTCGGAGGCGCAGTGTATCCCGGAAAAAGCCCGCATCCATCACCGGGACGGCGGGATATCCGCCAATTATGAAGTATTAAACTTGATCCCGTTCGGTTCCGAACCGGAAATAAGCCGGGATTTCGATTTTACCGACGGTTTTGTGCGCGTGACTCAGGATATAGACGCTGGAAAAAATGCCGTTTTGAAGGAATTGTCGCTTGACGCTATGGTTTTGCCCGGCCCCTGGCGCAGGATCGCTGTGGCCGGAATTCCCGGCGCCGGGAAAACTTTTCCGGAACTGAAATGGATCGAACTGGACGGGGAAAGCGAGGAAGTTTTTTTTGCTGAAACTTATCCGTTTCTGGCGTTTATAGCCGAGTCGCCGGACGGCAAATGTTTTGAAGTCGGCTGCGGCGACGATTTGTGGCGTTGGGGAAGCGCCGCGGATTTGCCCGGATGCACTGCCGAATTTCGGATCAGCGGCAATAAAGATTCTCTGGAGATATCCCGTCGGCCGGTATTGTTTGACGCTGAAAGCGGTGAGAAACCCGAAGCTTCGCGCCGGACATGGCGTTTTAAATGGTATTTCGCCTGGTCGGATATTGTCGCAGTTGAGTCCGGTGATAGAAAACCAGTTACCGTTGATATGCCGGATTTTGTGGAATTAGGCGGCAAATATCCCTGTATGCATGCGAAATCCATGCGGAAAAAAATCCGGCAGGCGTTACGCGGCATAATCGGGACCAATGAAAATACGGATATCGTCCTGACAAACGCTGAAGCTGTTATCTGCAATCAGGAAAGTCATCTGGATCGCGGCACTAAAAAGAATTTTCTGCATTGGGACGCGTGGGATTTAATGGAACTCTTTGTCTGGGCTAACCGTAAAGCCATGGCGTCCGGTTGTACTTTCAGGCTGGCTCCGCCTGTTTCGGGGAAAGTTGAAACTCCGTTGTTCCGGCGTCTGACGCGCAACGGTTTTCAGAATATCTGCGGCGAGTAGCCCTGTTCCCTTACTTTTCCCGGAGTTGTTCCGGCAATGCGTTTGAAAGTGCGCGAAAAACTTACCACGTTATCATAGCCGACCAGCCCGGCAATTTCCTTGCTGCTCAGATTGCTTGAAACCAGCAGTCTGCATGCCTGCCGGACGCGGCGTTTGTTCAGGTAAACCGACGGGGATTCTCCGGTTTGCTCCATGAAAACCCTTGCCAGGTGTTCGCGAGACACTTCGCATTCTTTTGCGATATCCCCGACGTTGATGGTCCTGACGATATTGTTGTGAATGTATTCCTGAGCCCGTTTGACCACATGCGAGGGCCGTTTCCCCCGATTGTCTTCCGTTATGACGTAATTGCCGAGTTCCGTTAAGATATTCATTACGAGGCGCGCGCCTTCAAACGGCGATAGGAAACGCAGCGAATCGCTGGGGTTTTCGTAGTCGAAAAGACTTTTGATCAAGTTCGATTCCCGTGGAATATGATATATCTGGCCGTAAGCGTTCGTAATGTCCGTCACCATTCTTTCGGCGGCCCGTGAAAAAAAGCTTATCCAGATGAAATGCCATGGTTCCGTGCCTTCATCCGGGTAGTAATAAGCGTTGCGTTTGTCGTTATGGTTCTGGAGGAAAGCCATTCCGGGCAGCATGGGAATGATTTTGTCATTTATCTTGAAGCGGCCTTCGCCGGACAATGTATACGCAAGCTGTGCGCCTTTGAAATTGGAGCGTTTGCGGCAGTCGATATAGTATGTTTTTTTCTGCACTTCCCGGACTATTTCCTGTGGATAGGGCAAGTTGTCAAGTTTACCGGCAATTTCAAAATGCACTTGCCATAAACGGCAGGTTTTCAAATCCATGATAGAAACTCCGCATTGATATACTGCTTTAGGTTGGATTTTAAACTTTTATCTTGTACTTGATTGCGGCTCCAAGTAGCGCCGCGTCTCGATGAGACCGGCGACATGAAACGTTGTCAGGCCGCATAATGGCGCTCATTGCCGCTTTCATCGAAAGCTGGCCTACTCAGTTGCAGTATGAATGTTAAATTTTCAGATTAATACAGTATAAAAGTCATTGAAACTACAATTAGCATGAAAAACAAAAAAAACTAAAGTATTTTCCATAATCTTTGCTTTTTTCATAAAACCGCTTAAATTTTATAGCTTAAACTGAAGCCAAAAGGTATGGAATTATGACTGTTCAGGAACTTAATGCTGAATTCGGCGCTTCCGATATTCATTTTTATAACGATTCGCACGGTCTGGTCTGTGCGGAACTGAATAATGCCGGGAGCAAGGCGGTTATTGCTCTGCACGGGGCGCATCTGATGAGCTATGTCCCAAAGGGACAGCGGGACGTTTTGTGGATGAGCGAAAAAAGTTATTTTGCCGTCGGCAAACCGATTCGCGGCGGTATTCCGGTATGTTGGCCGTGGTTCGGCGGACATCCTTCCGATTCCGGTATGCCCTCGCATGGTTTCGCCCGGCTTGCCGACTGGGAAGTGATTGCCTCAGGTAAACACGAAGGTGCGACTTTCATTGAGTTGGCCCTGACGCCCGGCCTTATCCCGGAAAAGTTCAGGAACGGTGATTTTCTGGTGAAAATGCGGGTTGGGCTCAGCAGTAAATTGTTGGCGGCCCTGGTCATTGAAAATACGGACGTAAAGGAACTGGCGTTCAGCGCGGCCCTGCACAGTTATTTCAATATCAGCGAGATTGCCGATATTACCGTCAGCGGCCTTGACGGCAAAACTTTTATCGATACTCTGGATGATACGGTTCATGTCCAGAAAGGCGATGTCAATTTCGGCGCCGAAACGGATTTGGTTTATCTGGATACGGAAGACGCCTGTATTATTGACGATCCCGGTTTCGGACGTAAACTGAAGGTCGCTAAATGCGGCAGCCGTTCGACCGTGGTCTGGAATCCGTGGAAAGACAAGTCCGTACGGATGCCGGATTTCGGTGATGAGGAATATCATTCAATGGTGTGCGTTGAGACGACTAACGCCGAAACCGACGCCAGGATTCTGGCGCCCGGTGAAAGCCATACTCTCCAGGTTATTATTGAATCCGAAACACAGGGTTGACGATGTCTTTTAAAGCAGATATATTTCAGCAGTTTTTCAACCGCAGGGCGAGCGTAATTTCCAGAGCCCCCGGCCGGTTGGAAATATTGGGCAACCACACGGATTACAATCAGGGAATTGTCCTGAGCTGCGCCGTGGAACAGCATACCTCTTTTGTCGCCGCTCCCGCCGAAGATAAAAAACTTTGCCGGATCAAGGACTATAAATATGACAGCGAAGCGGCTTTCCCAATTGATGAACTGGACAATCCGGAGCCGGGACAATGGGTGAATTACCTGAAAGGGGTTATCTGGGAACTGAAAAAACGCGGTATTCATGTCGATGCGGTTGATGTGGTGATGAACAGCACCGTACCCCTCTCCGCCGGGATGAGCAGTTCGGCCGCGATGGAAGTAGGTTTTTGTTTTGCCCTGAAGGAAATCTTTGGTATTGAACTGGATAAAACCGAATGGGCGAAAATCGGGCAGGGGGTTGAAAACAACTATCTTGGGGTTTCCACCGGGCTGCTGGATCAGTTCAGCTCTATTTACGGCGAGAAGGACGCCCTTATTATGTCCGATTTCCGGACAAACCGGGTGGCCAGGACGGTAAAACTGCCTCCGGGTTATGTATTTGTCGTCGCTAATTCGATGGAGAAGCACGAC
>JBAYCO010000319.1:0-5383 GCA_041668685.1 Victivallaceae bacterium
CTCTACTTAAAAATTGTCATTTGATTTCACCCGGCTATGATGCTGAAAACGTTGCCGTCCTTATCGAAGGCGAAAAGATCAAACAGCTTTTTACCGCCGGTGCAACTCTGCCGCAGGCTGATAAAGTCATTGACGCTCAAGGGAAAATGGTCGTTCCGGGTTTTATTGACGTGCACTGTCACGGGCGTTCCGGTTTTGATTTTTGCGACGCTGCGCAGGAAGCAATGGATACGATTGCCGTCGATAAACTTAAGGAAGGGGTGACGACTCTGCTGCCGACGACTTTGACCCTGAGCGAAGAACAATTGGCGGCATCCCTGGAAACCGCGGCGGCTTATGTCAAATCCGGGAAAAAAGGCTGTAAAGTCCCAGGCGTTCACCTTGAAGGCCCTTTCATCAACCCGAATTGCCTCGGAGCGCAGAATCCGGATTATGTTCGTCTGCCGGACATAGAGGAAGTTAAACGCCTCGCGAAAATCTTCCCGGTTGTTAAGGTATCTTACGCGGTTGAAATTGAAGGCGGCGCCCGGTTCGCTTCGCAGCTGTTGGCCGAGGGGATAACTCCGTCATGTGTCCACAGCGCCGCGAAATATTCCGAATTCAAGGCGGCTGCTGAAAATGGTTTGCGGAACCTGAGCCATTTCTGTAATCAAATGACCGGGCTGCACCATCGCGATATAGGGTTGGTTGGCGCCGGGCTGGCTGAAAAGGAAGTTTTCATTGAGCTGATCTGTGATACTCTGCATATCTGTCCGGATATGATCAAACTGCTTTTTGACCTTAAAAATACAGAAAAAATCCAGCTTATAACTGACGCCATGCGTGCCGCCGGAATGCCGGACGGTGAATATACCCTGGGCGGATTGCCGGTTATTGTTGCCGATGACGCGGCGCGTCTGAAATCCAACGGCGCGCTTGCCGGCAGTACGCTGGAAGTTTGTACGGCCTTGAAAAACGTCTTTGAAATTACCGGCAAGCCGCTGGCTGAATTGATCAAAACGACTTCCTGGAACCAGGCGCAGGCGCTCGGCCTGGAAAAACTCGGCAGGATCGAACCGGGATATTTTGCGGATATAGTCATCCTTTCGGATGATTTCAAGCCGGTAAAAGTTTTTGTCAACGGTGAACTCCGCCTCGGTTAATTATTAATCGGCTGTGCCGGAATTTTCAGTAGTCACGAGTGCGGCTTCGCACCGTGACCGGTAAAGTTTATATTCGGTTTTAAGATTCTCGGTGCCGGAGCAAGGCTGCTCTCGGCACTACTAAAAAACATTTTTAATCCTGTCCAAATAACAAACAGGCTTAAATTATTTTCGGCTTAAGGGTTTCGCGGATTATCAGTTTTGAATTAAGCTTGACGGAGATTTTGCCGCGATGCTCTTTGAGCCAGGAATCATCGCATATCATTTGTCCGAAAACTTCCCCGATTTCTTTCATCGGGATACGGAGTGAAGTTAATTCGTATGAACGATACATTGGATTATCGTCGAAAGCTATGAGTTTGTAGTCGCGCGGCGTATGCAGACCATATTTTTTACAGCAGTCGATCAGGCGGGCGGCGTATTCGTTGTTTATCGCAACTACAGTTATATCGCCGCCGGACTTTTTTATTATTTCGACGCTTTCTTCAAAACCGCTTTCCGTACCGGCTATTTGACAGATTTGCGGTTCGGTTTCGAATTGCCCCCGCCGCAGCCCCATTTTTATGCCTTCGCAGCGTTTCCGGCTCCAGAACATTTCAGTGTCGGCAGTAAGCGCTAACACGTTATGGAAATTGTTTTTCTGCAGCAGGGCGCCGATATAAACTCCGTCGCCGAATGGATCCATCGAGACGAAAGAAACCATATCCAGGGATGCGGGAGCTCCGCTCCGGTTCAGCAGGAATGTGGGCATTTGGAAATCCAGCAGCAGATCGGCGTTATCGCACAGGAAATCAATATCACCCCAATCGGGAAAAATCACCAGGGCGGAGGCCCCGGCCTTGGAAATTTCGTCCAGCAGTCTTTTATATTCCGTCCGTCCGCTGCCGCTGGGAATGCTGCTGTAATTCACTGAGAAGCCTTTGGTTTCCAGAACGTTTTCCAGCCCTTCGAAAGACGTTTCATTCCAGTGGATCCAGTGCGGCGTCATGGAATACAATACATGGACGTTGCGGTTGGTTTCATTGAGCAATGCTTCCAGTTTATCGTGGTTCAAGTGCGGGTTTATCCGGGAGCCGACCCGCTTTTTTCTGACTACGATATCATGTTCGGCCAACGCGTTTACCGCACGCTGCGCGTTCATGCGGTTGGTTTTGAATCTGGCGGCGAGCTCAAGTTCTTTGGGTAAAACTTCACCTTGCCGGTATTTACCCAGCAATATGTCCCGAAGGAGACTGCGGTAAATTTTTTTAATAGTTTTATTCATATGCTCAATATATATCAATAATTATAAAAATGCAATTTTTAAGTATAAAAAATGCTTTAAACTTGACAAAATCAAAATAATGATATATAATAAGCTCATATGGATTGAGCATATTAAAAAGGTTTATAATTATGGTTGATTTGGTCGAACCTGTACAGCCGAGCCGGGAAAGCTGGAAATTCGTCAGGGAACTGTCGCAAGCTGTCGAATGGCATTTTAACTGGAAAAGAAAAGTTCCGGCGCTTGATGAAGCGTACCTGGGCAATGGCGTAACTGTGGAAAATAATTTCCCCGCGGCCAATGGTTGTCTGGAGACGGCCTTTAAGGATTTGGACAATTTCTTTAAGGCGTCCGGGTTAAGCGCCGGGGGCGGCTATAAGATTATTATAGAGAAAACGGATAGCGCCTGCTTTGAAGCTTACCGTCTGGATATAAAACAGGATTCATGCCGGATTCAGGCGGGAGATACCGAAGGCGTCCGGCGGGGGATTTATTATCTTGAGGATTTGCTTCTCGGTAGTGACGGACCGTTCCTCGCAATTGGGAAAACAGAACGTAAGCCGTGGCTGAAATCACGTATTTCCCGCTGTTTTTTCGGCCCGATCAAAAGGCCTCCGCTTAACCGGGATGAACTGGCTGACGATGTGGATTATTATCCCGATGAATATTTGAACCGTCTGGCGCATGAGGGGATTAACGGCTTGTGGCTGACAATTGTTTTCAGCGATTTATGCAAAAACTCAAGCGGCGAACTTTCACCCGGTGCGGGAAAACGTCTGGCCAAATTGCGGCGCACCGTGAATAAATGTTTGCGTTACGGCATAAAAACTTATATTTTTTGTATCGAACCGCGCGCGTTGGCCGCTGCTGATCCGTTGCTGTTGAACAACCCGGTTCTCAAAGGCCCGAAGAGCTGGAACGGCAATTATTGTTTTTGTCCGTTCTCGGATATTGCGCAGAATTACCTCTATGAAACAGTGAACTGGATATTTACGCAGGTTCCGGGCCTTGGCGGCATGATCGATATCAGTTACGGTGAACGTCCGACTACTTGTGCCGGCACTGACTTCGGCAAAGATTGCCCGGTCTGTTCCAGTAAAACCCCGGGAGAAATAATCGCGGCTTCCCTGCTCCCCATGGAACAGGGGATGCATGCCGCTGCTCCTGAAGCGGAACTGATCAGTTGGCTGTATGTGCCTGAAAATTATAGCGGTGATCCGGAGAATGTGACGCGGCAAATGCTTGATATCGCCGGGAAATTGCCCGAAGGCGTAATCCTGCAATACAATTTTGAATCCGGCGGCGGCAAGGAACAATTGGGTAAATACCGGCATGCCGGAGATTACTGGCTGTCTTACGTCGGCCCCAGTAAAAAATATGAAACCATAATGCGAAAAGCCCGAAAACGCGGCAGGAGTATATCCGCAAAAATCCAGGTTGCCTGTTCACATGAGGTCGCGACTGTGCCGTTGGTACCCGCACCGGGGCTGCTTTACCGGAAATATAAAGCAATGCATGAACTTGGAGTTTCCCATGTCATGCAATGCTGGTATTTCGGCAATTATCCGGGGGTTATGAATAAAGCCGCCGGGGAACTGGCTTTTGAGGAATTCAAAAGTTCCGAAGAAGATTTTCTGCTCAGGCTTGCCCGCCCCGAATGGGGCGAACATGCGGCACATGCGGTAAAGGCCTGGAAACAGTTTGCCGAAGCTTACTGTAATTATCCTTTGGAAAACATGTTCCAGTATTACGGGCCGATGCATGACGGGGTGGTCTGGCCGTTGTATCCGGAACCTGTTGACCTGCCGCTTGCGCCTACCTGGAAACTCGAATACGGCACCAGCGGCGACCGTTATGGCGAATGCCTGGGGAGGTTTTCGCTTGAAGATGTCCTGACTCTGTGCAAAGAGCTTTCTCTGGAATGGCATAAGGGAGTCGAAATCCTGCGGGGAATACGGGAAAAATTGGCTGACTCTAAAGAAGTCCGGAAAGATGTAAGTTTGGTTGAAGCGCTTGATGTCCAGTTCAAATCGGGCTATAATATTCTGAAATTCTATGCCCTGCGGGATGAATTATTGCGTGCCGATGCCGGGCAGGGGAGCAATATCCTGGATCAAATGCGGAATATTGTTATGGCGGAAATAAATAATTCAACTGCCATGCTTGAACTCTGCAAATCCGATTCGCGCCTCGGTTTCCATTCGGAAGCGGAGGGGTACAAATATTTCCCCGCAAAGCTGAAATGGCGGATCAAATTACTGAAAAGCCTGCTGGAAGATGATTTTCCGCGCATCTATGAACGTTTGGCGACCGGGAAAAAGGCTTTGCCGGAAAAACCGTCGAAAGCTTATTGCTGCAACAGCGGCAAATATGAATATACCGCCGATTTTGCCTGGAAAGCGGATTACGCGGACGGCAAACTGAGAATTTCGATAGATGATTTCGCGAATTCGAAAGACAGCGGTTTCGGGATATTTCTGGAAGAAAAACCGTTTTATCCGCCGCGAATATTTAATCTGAAGAACCGCTGTGAAATCGAAATACCATTGATTACGGATGAAAAGGAAGCAGGTTTCAATATTTTCAAAACGGATAAATTAAATTCTGATAACGGCTATAATGGCTGGGTAACTTACTATCCCAAGGCTCTCCGCCTTGCCCTGGGCTATTATGATCCGCAAGCCAAAGGTAGATTGATTCTAAAAAAGAGCGAAATCAAGGAGAAAAGTTCCATGAGAGAAAAACTGGTGATGCAAATTAAAGGTTAAACATGTATAATTATCAAAAAGGAGCCACGCAAATGAAAAAGCAAAAGAAATATTGTAAAGTGTTCAGAATGAACGTGTTCACGCTCATTGAACGCGTGCCTGGGTAAGGCATCGCATGCTATCCGGCTGAAACGTGCCGGACACGCCAATTATCCATTTCAGGCGTGTAGTCTGCCTCCCATCGCAAGATGAGGCGGAGGGACAAAGTC
>JBAYCO010000320.1:0-5358 GCA_041668685.1 Victivallaceae bacterium
CTGCTGACACCCATGGAGGTAATTTCGTGAGAATTTTTTCTATTCCGGTGATCAGTTCTTTGCTCTGGGCGGTATTCGTGCCGCTGACCTGGGTATGGATTATCAGCATTGCGCTGCGGAGATCGCGGCTGATAAAATAATTTTGACCGGGCGCGGTTTTGATACCCCAGATATTTTTGAAGGATTGCAGTTTTTTGAGAAGCGGCAGTTTTAAATCAAAGGGATCGCTGCCGATGAGTTCGCCCTGGCCCATCCCGGCGGGAGAAACCAGACGCTGATAAAGAGAATCCACGAGCTTTTTCATGCCGGACGAAGACAGAATTTTTTCAAGTTTTATTCGCGCCTCATTTCCCAGTATCTGGGGCAGGCAGGGAGTGAGTTTTCGGAGTTCGTCGAGTGGAGAAGACGCGGTTAATTTATAATCTATCCGGTCTATTTCAGGCAGTTTGAGTCCGGCGGCCAGCGTTTCCACCTCTCCGCATAAATCGTCGAGCGAGCGTGAAGAATCATTCAGGCGCAGGGAAATTATTATCCGGTTTGCAAGGTTGGATTGATTGATAAAACGCAGGGTTTTTTGCGCTTCGGAATTTTCCGGCAGCATTTCGGCGATGTCGTTGTCGAAACGGCTCCCGGCGAGAACCAGCAGGCACCCCAAGGTCAACGCCGAAACCAGGATAAGCGCCAAACGGCGATTAGCCTTGAGCAGCAGCAAAGATTTTAAATAAAAATTGCGCATATCAAAGGTTTTTCAACTAATTATTTTCCCCTCAATATGCCTGTCGCTCCCACAAAATACAAGCTGATTCCGGACAGAATCGTTTTTAAAACCGCTAACAGGTAAAACTGTTGCCTCAGCCGTGGTATTTGCTTTTGTCAAATCCAAGTATCGGATAGAAAATAAAGGGCAGCAATACGGCTCCCATGGCAAAAATGATTCCCCTGCCAAACACTTTTGCCATGGCGATGCCGAGAATAATTACCATAACAACGGCGGTTGGAGGGAAAAAGAAAAAAACAATCCACCAGATCGGCTTTTTGGCAATCTCCATAAGAACAATAACGTTATAAATGGGGATTATTGAAGTCCATCCCGGCTTGCCGGCTTTTTCGAACATTTTCCATGTGCCGACAATTATAAACGCTGTTATAAACGCCATGAACGCAAAAGACGGCAAACAAGCCACCAAAAAAAGGACAATATCGCTTCCCCCAATATTAACGTCCTGTGCGGACAAAACTGTTGTCCAGCTTAAAACAAGCGCCGTCGCAAACATTTTTCCAAAATACTTCATGCTTAATCCTTATTATTTAAAATGATTTTGTTAAAAAATTGATTATTTTTCTATTTATCTCTTTAGTTTTAATCGTCTTGACAAGGTTTCATGCCGGGCCGCGGATAACCAAAAGTTTTGACATCACGCAAAGTAACATAATAAAACCGGAAATACAATTAACAAATAAATATTCACCAAAAGTTCGTAACCCGGAAACAAATTTCACGCGAAAAAGAAAAAAAAGAGCTAATATTAAGTTAAACCTCTAATGTTGCTTACGCCCCTGGGACAGGGGCGGCTACATCATTTATCTTTTACCTGCGTTTCCCGATGCAGCCACGGCTGACCCCAGCCGTGGCATGGGGCAACCGACGCTTGATTTTGCTGTACTTTTGACTATTCCGCCGGTATATTCCAGACGTCGGCGGGGAGTTCCTGATTTATCCGCGTTTTATAAAAACTTATCATCTGGGTGTCGCCGTTTTTCTCTATTATTCTGATCTCGCGAATATAATCAAGCTTGTCATTGAGAAGAATACTTATGCTTTTGATAAAATTTTCCTGCGGAACTCCTTTTTTCGGGATGAACCGCAATAGTTTTTTCCCGATATCGGCGCGGCAGTCAAAATCCTGGCGCAATTCATTGAATTTACCCGAAAACCAGCGGTTCAACTGCTGGAAAACCACTTGCAAAGCGCTGTTGTTTTCCGCGGTAATGACGGTTTTGCGGCGGGAATCGGCATCCCATTGAGTAATGCTGTTGTCGCGGATTATGCATACGTAAGGTATCGGGCGGTAAACCCGCCAGGCGATTTTGCCGGGCATCTGAATGAAAAATCCGCCTTCGAACCTTATTTTGTTTTTGAGCAGTTTTACGCTGCGTTCCTGAATGAATTCTGCTTGCAGGGTTTTTATTCCGGCCATATTGTGTTCGGCTTTCGCCAGAAATGCGGCTTCTTTTGGGGTTTCGGCGCATTTCGCGGAATTCCCGGCGGCAGACAAAATTGCGGCAACGGCAAACAGTATCAGTCTTTTTGCTGCCATATTTTCAGTTCTCCTTCCGCAATAAGCTGTTCCCGGTTGAATATTTTCGCGCTGACAATTCCCATTTCGCCAATGACGAATTCCCTGAATATCTCGATGCGCAAGGTATCCCCAACTTTCGCGTCGCCATATGTGGTAAACTCCCTGGCCCCGATGAGCATTCCGGCGCATACTTTTCCCCGGTTCATAAAAGAATCCAGCGTCGCCGTCGCCTGGGCCGCCATTTCAATACAGGCCGGACGCAGCAGTTTTTCATCCGGGCCGAGCCATACGCAGTCTTTTTTTATGACCGCTTCGACAACGCCCGAACGTTCGCCCTGTTTTAAAAGGCGGTCCACCAGCAGAATAGGTTCTTTATGGGGGAGCAAATTTTTGGCATCCACCGGCAGAACATCAATCTGGTCGAGTTTGTTTTCATTCCGCCAACACAGTGGGTCGGAAGCCAAGTAATCCCCGGTTAACTGGTAAGCGCTGCCCCGGCAGCCGTAACATTCCGCCGATTTGTCGCATGACGCGCAGGGCCCTTTGAGCATTTCGCGGTAATTTTTAAGATTGCAGATAATTTCACTGTCGGTGATAATTTCCGCCAGCGGTTTTTCCCGGATATCGCCGATGGATTCAGTAATGCCGACGCAGGGAAAAACTTTGCCGGTGCTGGTCACCAGGCACGAATAACGGTTCCGCATGCAGCGTTCCCCCACCAGGGGCGGCTGCGGTTCCCAGTGCCGCCCGTATTCTTTCGCGTCGATTTCGGAGATTTCAAAGAATATCCGCCGCAGGGCTTCGCGTTCCGGCATAAGGCTTTCTCCGGTATTTGCCCGTCCCTGCGGAGTTATGATCTCGAAGTAGGGATCGATATTCCGGTCTCTCAGCCAGCGCCATAGGCGTGGAGCTTCATCAATATTGAGCGTCGTCAGGACTGAACTGACCGCGAGCGGCGCTTTATCATCGGGATAACCCGCCTGCCGCAGATTTTCAAAAGCCTGCATTGCCTTGGGCAGGGCGTTGTCCACCAAAGTAAGTTTTTCCTGTACAAGCGGGTCGAAGGAATTCAGTTTCAATACGACCTTGACCCCGGCGGCATAAAGTTTTTTCGCGGTTTCGGCAGTTACCAGGGAGCCGTTGGTAAACAGTTCCACAAACATTCCGAGCTTTGAAATATACTCTATCATTTCAAAAATTCCGGGGTACATCAGGGGTTCGCCGCCGAGGATGATAATTTTGCGCACGTCCAGTTTTTTGGCCTGTTTCAGTACGGACAGGATTTCGTCCCGCGTCATTTCATTTTCCGGGACTCCATGGCTGCTGATGTAGCAGTAAGGGCATTTATAGTTGCAGCGCAGGCTGAATTCTATCTCCATGGTAAGGAGACGGTTTTCGGAGATCGCCTTGTTTACTTCTTCGCTTGAGAAAGTGAATTTTCTATTCATGCTTCACCGCCGTCTTCCCGCAGATCTATGAAACGGGTTGGTTTGCGGGAATTTTGCGAAAATATCGTTTCGAACGCGGTCTTCGGGTCTACTTCGCTGACCTTCAGGGAAACCCTGGTTGCGGCGTAAATCCTTTCGGCGATATGCTTCAGCGAAGTTCCGGGCGTGGTCAACGCGACAAACACCTCAACCTCGTCAATCAAATGTTTACCCCTTACCTCGATGTAATATTCCTCGACATGGCTTATCGAGGCCAGTTCCGAAAAAATCGCCTGCGGGAATATGGTGGAGCCTTTGACTTTGAGCATCTGGCTTTTGCGTCCGAGGATCGGGCCCAGCCGCGCGTCATTCCTGCCGCAGGGACATGGGGCGGTTTCCATAAAACTTATATCCCCGGTGCGGAACCTGACCAGCGGCGTCCCGTGGATTTGCAGGGGAGTCACGACTACTTCGCCCAACTCTCCCGGACCGAGCGCGTTGCCGTTTTCGTCGACTATTTCCAGAATACCGAGTTCGCAGGTCGAATGGCCGCCGCAGCCGCATTCGCATTCGGCAAAAGTCGTTATTGTTTCCGAGGACGCGTAGGTGGAACACAGATCCGCGTCCCACAAACTTTGAAGTTTCTGTCCTACCGGGGATAACTGCATTTTTCTGTCCCTTATCGGTTCGCCGATGCATATCAGGCGTTTTACGGATTCCGTCGGATAATCCGATTCGTGCATGAATTTACCCAGTTTGGCCAGAAACGAAGGCACCCCGACGAGCGCGTCTATCTGCAAGTCCCTGATGATCGCGGCATGGCTGGCGACGGAATTGATCCCGTTACGTATCGCCGCCGCCCCCAGTTTCCTGATCCCGAGGAAATACGCCAGCCCGGCAATGAAACAGCGGTCAAGGGTACAGGTCAGGAGCGCCCGGTCGTTTGGTTTCAATCCGGCGCGGGCAAATGCCCGCTGTTCGTTACAGGCAAGCCGCTCCAAGTCATGTTCAGTATAAGCTATTTTACAGGGCGTTCCGGTTGTTCCCGATGAAAAAACGATATCAACTATTTCACTTTCCGGAGCCGCGATGAAGTCGTCGTTGCGGCCGCTCATATCGTGTTTGGAAGTAAAAGGCAGTTCCTTCAGGTTTTCCAGTTTGAAGCCGGAAAAATCGTATCCGGCCAGAATTTCCCGGTAATAAGGCGAATTGTCGCGGCAGTACTCAAGGTGTTCGCGCAGCAGTTTTTCCTGTACTGCCCAAAGTTCGCCGATGCCGGCGAAACCGTCTTTCGTTTTATCGCTGAAAAAAACCATGAATTTATTCCTTCTCTTCCTGAGTCATTTTCGCCTGAAGTATGCCGCGAACATGTTTTTTCAATGTAAACGCGGACATGTTTTTATATTCGTCGTAATTTATGCGCGGCAGTTTGAAAATCCTTATTTTCCCGTCGTGCATCCGGAAATTCCGGTCTGGCATATTTTCGTTCCCGATTATGCAAAGTGGATAAAGTGGGCACTGCGCCGCAAGCGCCACCCGGAATATCCCGCTGTGAAACTGCTTCATTTCCTTCGAACCGGAACGCGTTCCTTCCGGGAAAGATACTATGCTGACGCCGTGCGCAAGTTCCC
>JBAYCO010000321.1:0-5342 GCA_041668685.1 Victivallaceae bacterium
GCAAGCCAAGCCGGGCGCGGGCGGTTTAAAAATAGATTTGCGCCAGCCTCCCGGCCCGGTCAGGGCAAGCCGCGAAAACCTCAGCCGGGCACTGATGGAAGGCGCGGCGCGGCTTCTCAATGAAAAACTCCTGGCAATTGAGAACCACGGGATAAAATTCAATGCGGCGGTAATGGTCGGCGGCCCGGCGAGAAGCCCGGTCTGGCCGGGAATCGTTGAGGGAATAACGGGGATAAAATTAACGGTCGGTTCACAACATGCCGGAGCCAAAGGTGCGGCGATTTTAGCGGGAATCGGAACGGGAATATATAAAAACGAGCATAACGCTTTTGAACAAATAAGGATTTAGGAAGGATGCCAACTAAAGAAAAAATCAGGATAGGGGTAGTCGGAGTCGGTCGCGGCCAGACGTTCATGCACGGGGCAAATGCTCTGACGGGACTTGAGCTTGTCGCGATCTGCGATACCTGGGAAGAACGGCTTTTGAAAACGCAGAAGGAATTTACGGATCAGGGGAGAAATATTGCGGTTTATACCGATTATGACCGTTTTCTCGAACACGATATGGACGCGGTGATCCTGGCCAATTATTTTCATCAGCACGCGCCGTTCGCGATCAAAGCGCTGCAGGCCGGCAAGCATGTCATGAGCGAATGTTCCGCCTGTTCGACGCTCGGTGAAGGCGTCGCTCTGGCCAGAGCAGTTGAGACTTCCGGTAAAATCTACATGCTGGCCGAAAATTATCCTTACATGGTTTATAACCAGGAAATGCGGCGGCTTTTTCATGAAGGCCTGATCGGAGATTTTAAATACGGTGAAGGCGAATATATTCATCCTGATTCCGCCGAAACGAAATTAAGACGCAGTTGTGGCTTCAACCACTGGAGAAATTGGTTGCCGGCAACTTACTACTGTACCCATTCGATTGCCCCGGTCATGTTCATAACCGACACCCGTCCGGTCAAGGTCAACGGTTTCGTCGTTCCCTATGACAACAACGATCCTACCCATGTAATGGCCTGCCGGCATTTTGATATGTGCGGAATTATCCTGCTTCGCATGGATAACGACGCCGTCGTAAAATCTTTGCATGGCGGCTTGAGAGGACATGGCAATTTCGTGCGGATCCACGGCAATAGGGGATTGATGGAAAACTGCCGCTGCGGCGATCGGAACATGCTGCGGGTCCGGCGCGAGCCTTTCGACAAGAATCCGGGCGAACCGGTCGAAAAAGTTTATCTACCGGACTTTCCGGAATTTCACGGGGAAGCGCTGAAAGCCGGTCACGGCGGCGGCGACTTCTTTACCAATTTCCATTTTGCCGAGGCTGTCCGCAGCAACCAACAGCCCTATCTCAATGTTTACCGGGCTATTGACATGAGCATCTGCGGGATACTCGCGTATAAATCGGTGCTGGACAACTCCGCTCCGCTTGACGTACCCGATTTCCGGGATGAAAAAATACGCGGGGAATATGAAAACGATGATTGGTCTCCCTTCCCGGGAAAAAGGCGTCCGGGACAGCCGTTTTCAAGCATAACCGGTAAGATCAGGCACTCGGAAAAAGTCCGGGAATTCGCCAAGAAAATTTGGGCGGAACAAGGCTACGCGGAAAAGGAAACTCTGAAGTAACTGTAACGCGGATTAACAGGAGGATTTTATGAATTCTGAAAATTTTCAGTTGGCGATCGATACGATCATGCAGAGACCGACCCGGGGTATTCCGAGCTGGGGCGGAAATATAATGGAACATTCCTTTATTGAGCACCTGGCCGGGGTTTCGCCCGGCGACTATGTAAAAAAACCGCTTGAAACCTATTTGGCGATGAAGAAAAAAATGGGCACCTCGGCAATCGACCAATGGATTCCGGAAAACCCGTTGACTATCACAGCTCACGGTTATGATGAACAGAAAGAAAAAGGCGCGACCACCGGAGCCGAGCGGATCGTTCGCGACGATATTCTGATCGATTCCCCGGAAGCCGCGCTGCAACATATTGAAACCATCGTATTCCCGCAAATCTACAAGGCCATCGCGGAATTTGACGAAGACGTCCATATACAGAAAATCATAAAAAATGAAGCGACTGTTCAAGCGCTTTTCGGTTCGGATATCTTAAAAGTCCCTTACGGCATTGCAAAATTTCCGAAGTTTCTTTATGGGGCTTACGGATATGAAAATTATTTTATGGCTTACGCCTTATATCCGGAAGTGATGGAAAAACTGTTTTCATTGCAGGCGGACTTCGCCGTTCTCAACAACCGGGCGATCGCCAAGGCATATCACTTAGGAAAATTTCCGCCTCTGACCAGGCTTGACCACGATATGGCTGATTCACGGGGAACCCTGGTGGATATAAAAAGTCTGGACAAAATCTGGTTTCCTCATTTTGCCCGCTGCCTGGAACCGCTTCTGAAGAGCGGTATTAAACTTATCTGGCATTGCGACGGCAATCTGATGCAAATGGTACCGAGGCTACTGGAAGTCGGGTTGAAAGGCTTTCAGGGATTCCAGTATGAAGACGGCATGGATTACGAAAAAATCTGCAAAATGAAAGCTAATGACGGTAGTAGCCTGATAATTATCGGGGGAGTTTCAGTGACCAGGACTTTACCATCGGGGACACCTGACGATGTGAAACGAGAATTGAAATGGCTGGTGGACAACGGACCGAAAACCGGCTTGTTTCTTGGTACTTCGAGTTCTGTGGCTCCCGGAGTTCCGTGGGAAAATATAAAAGTATTTATTGAAGGTTTGAATTATTATAAAAAATATGGTCGCCGGGCCGCATCTAACTATTAATCTGAAGGAAATGTTACACATGAACACTATGATTCTGTCACAAGCGGAAGTAAAAGAATGTCTGCCCTACGAAAATGTCAACGCCATGGTTGAAACGGTTTTCCGTGAATGGGGAAAGCGCAATATCGTAATGCCGTCTAAAATAAACCTGGACATGTCGCGGAGCGGTTTTGATTCTTGGTCAAACGCCATGCCAGCTTACCTCGCCTCGTACAATATTGCCGGGATAAAATGGATCGGCGGTTATACAAGCAACCCCTCCAAGGGACTGCCTTATATTATGGGGCTTATTATTCTGACGGACCCGGAAACCGGGCGGACATTATCAATAATGGACGGCGTGTACATTTCCGACTGGAGAACGGGGGCATCCGCCGCAATTGCCGCCAAATATCTGGCAAACGGCAACGTAAAAAAGATCGCCCTGGTCGGCGCCGGAGCCCAGGGCAGAACAGCATCGGCGTGCATCCGGCAAATATTTCCGTCCGCCCAAATCGTTGTTGCGGATATTTCCCGGGAACGCCGGGAAGCGTTTATCGTTGAGATGAACGAAAAATTTCACCTCGATATTCTGAACGTCCCCAGTGTCGAAAACGCCGTTTCCGATTCCGAGGTGGTAATTTTGCTGACCACGGCCAAAACGCCGTTTGTAAAAAATGAATGGCTGGCGAAAGGCTCCGTAACCCTGGCCATGGGGTCATATCAGCAGACCGAAGACAGCTTTGTTCTTGCCGCGGATAAAATTGTGGTTGATTTTTGGGAACAGGCTGCCCATCGCGGGGAATTGAAAAAACTGGTCGCCATGGGAAAAATATCGGCAGAAGATATTTATGCTGAACTGGGCTGTATTGTTGCCGGAGAAAAGCCCGCCCGGGAAAACCCGAAAGACCGTATTCTGGCCATTGTGGGAGGGCTTGGCGCGCATGACGTGTTCATCGCCGGGCAAACTTATAAAAAAGCCCTGAAAAAAGGTTTAGGGCAAATGGTGCGGTTAAATTGAAAAATACGCGGCGAAGATGTAAAATTCCGGAATTTTGATAACCTTTATGAAGGGACTGATTAAAAATGACTCACTCTCATAATATTCTTTTCATCAATAACAAACAGGTTGCCGAACTGGGAGGTGCTGACATCCGCCAAGTCATTGAAGACGTCAAAAGCCTCCTTCAGCTCCATGTGGAGAAAAAAGTGAACAGTCCGGCAAAAGCCGTTCTGAAATGGGGAACTACTGTGGAAGATGAAAATTCTTTCGGGCGCTGTAATGCCATGCCCTGTTACGCGGCGGGCGATATTAATATGGCGGGAATCAAATGGCTTGGATCCAACCCGCGAAATTATAAATACGGGCTGCCGCGCGCGTCCGGATTGATGATCTTGAACGATCCCGATACGAAACTGCCGCTCTGCATCGCGGATTGTACCGCTGTTTCCGTTGTCAGGACAGGCGCCGCCAGCGCATTGGCGATTGACGTTCTGGCTTCGGATAATGTCAAGGCAATCTCAATTATCGGGGCCGGGGCGCAGGCCCGCACTCAACTTGAAGGAGCTCTTGTTGTACGTCCGGGAATTCGCAAATGTTATGTAAATGACCTTCACATGGCCCAGGCGGAAGCCTATGCGGAAGAAATGTCCGGGCGTTTTGGTATTGAAGTCGTTGCTACTGCGACCGCCGAAATGAAATCCGCAATCGCCGCCAGTGAAATTCTGATTACCGCGACAATAGCTTCGACACCGGTTGTTCCCGCCGAGTGGGTTCATCCCGGTCTTTTTTGTATCAATCTTTCGGATTTTGAATATGAATATGCAGTAATTCCCCGATGTGACAAAGTAGTCGTGGACGACTGGGCGGGAGTTAAGCATCGCCAGATCAGTACGGTTTCCCTGATGTACAGAGACGGCAAATTCAAGGATACCGATCTTTATGCGGAACTGGGTGAAATTCTGCTTGGTCATAAACCGGGCCGGGAAAAAGAATCTGAAATCACTTATTTTGACTCTGTTGGATTAGGAGCGGAGGATCTGGCGGTAATTACTCGCTGCTATCGGCGCGCTGTTGTTGAAAAAAAAGGAACGCTTATTCCTTATTGGGAATAAAATAATATATTTTGAACACTGTAAATTCAGAAACGCATCAACGATTCCGAAGATGATCAGCCTTTTGATAAAGAACGATTTTTTAAGAGTTTTTCATATAATGTCGGAAAATATAATACTTTACAAACAATAGGAGTTTTGAAAAATGTCAACTAAAGAAAAAATCAGGATCGGGGTAGTTGGAGTCGGCCGCGGCCGAACGTTCATGCACGGGGCAAATGATCTGACGGGACTTGAACTTGTCGCGATCTGCGATACCTGGGAAGAACGGCTTTTGAAAAGCCAGAAGGAGTTTACGGATCAGGGGAGAAATATTGCGGTTTATACCGATTATGACCGTTTTCTCGAACACGATATGGACGCGGTGATCCTGGCCAATTATTTCCACCAGCACGCGCCGTTCGCGATCAAGGCGTTGCAGGCCGGCAAGCATGTCATGAGCGAA
>JBAYCO010000322.1:0-5332 GCA_041668685.1 Victivallaceae bacterium
ACGAGATATTAACGTCGATTTACCTCCCTCTTACCTTTTTTCATACGTTTTCATTCTACTTTTGACAGAACCGTTTTTTAGTTAGGGCGTTATTTGCTAAATGTAACGTAGATGTCGCCATTCTGCAATCCTGCTGAATAAAGAAATTCAAAAAAAATCGAAAAAAAGAAGCGGCGGGGTTTGCAAAAAGTAAAATCGTGAGTATAATAAGAGCTCATTCATTTGTTTTGGATGCTCAGGCGGGTTGATAGCTCAGTCGGTAGAGCATCGCCCTTTTAAGGCGGTGGTCCCGGGTTCGAGTCCCGGTCAACCCACCATTTTTATATATTTGACTGGATTTCTAGCGATGGAGATGAACCATGAGTAACGTATGTCACCTTTGCAATAAAGGCAAAGTTTTCGGCGGCAGCATAGTCCGCAAAGGGTTAGCCAAAAAAGACGGCGGGATAGGCCTGCATGTCGTAAAAAACAACAAACGCACTTTCAAGCCGAATATTCAGAAAGTCAGGATCGTTGAAGACGGTACTGTCAAAACGGTGAAAATGTGTGCGGCCTGTATTCGCACAGGTAAATTTACCAAAGCTTAAGTTCAAGCTTTCCGGTAACTGGATATGATTAATTATTGAGTGGGTTTTCCCCACTCATTTTTTTTACGGCCCTGCGTACTAAATTTGTAATTTGACTTGAATTGAACCTGATTATAAGCTATCTTAGGCGAAATTGATTTTTTTAAAATAAGGTAGTAGTATTTTATGGAATGGATTCTTCCTGGAATTATATTTTGTTATATACTTACATGTATTGCTGATTTTGTCCTTGAATTTCTAAATCTGCGCCACATAGAAAAACACGGCTCGGAAATCCCGGCGGAGTTTAAGGGCGTTATTGAAGTTTCCGACCTGGAAAAAAGCAAGGCCTACACTTCCGCCAATTCACGTTTCACTATAGTTCATTCCATTTATAATGAAATTATCGCCCTGGTTTTCTTTTTCGGCGGCGTCCTGACCTGGTACAACCAGACTCTTTTCGATTACCAGAACCGGTATCACTGGTCTTTTGCCGTATGGGGAGTAATCTTCGTCATGCTCCTGAGCTATGCGAAAACCATTCTCAATATTCCGTTCAACCTCTATCAAACGTTCAGCATCGAACGGCGTTTCGGCTTTAACAACATGGGTTTCATGCTCTGGCTCGGGGACCTGATAAAAGGACTGATTATCTCGACCATACTTATTTCCGTCCTGCTTTTCGGAACTTTCGGTTTGATAAAATATCTCGAAAATTGGTGCTGGTGGTTCCCGGTATGGGGGTTCTTTTTCCTGTTTACTTTTTTAGTGATCTACATCACGCCCTATGTACTCGACCCGCTGTTCAATAAATTCACGCCGATCAAAGACGAGGAACTGGCCAAAGATATTATTGAGCTCCTGAAAAAAGCCGGCATCAAAGTCAGCGGCGTTTATACCATGGATGCTTCGAAACGCACCAAACACTCCAATGCGTATTTTTCCGGCTTGGGAAAAGTTAAACGCATTGTAATCTTCGACACCCTGGTGGAAAGGCTCTCCAAAGAAGAACTGCTTGGAGTTCTGGCTCACGAAGCCGGACATTGCCGCAAAAGGCATATCATCAAAAACCTGGCCATTTTTGAGGTACTTTCAGCGGTCGGCGCTTATATCGCCTTTTTGCTGCTCGAAAGCGATATTCTGGTAAAAATATTCCATATCCAGACGGATACATTTTTCGCGAAAATGATGTTCCTGAGTTTCATTGCCGGGATAATCCTGTGGGCAATGCCGCTTTTCTTTAACGCCATATCGCGCCATTATGAAAGGCAGGCGGACAGATTCGCCGTCAAACTGCTCGGAACCGGCAAACCCTTAGCTGATGCCCTGGTAAAATTGTCCGTGGACAACCTTGCCAACCTTCATCCGCAACCGCTTTACGCCTGGTTCAACTATTCCCATCCCCCGGTACGAAAACGCATCAAAAGACTGCGGCGAAAATAACGTTTCAAAACGGGAATTCCAACTGGATCGGGCCGGCCAGCTCTTCCGGCGTCGGGAAATTTGAAACGGTTACTCCCAACAATCGAACTTTGCGTTCGCCCGCCGCGGTTTTTGAGAGCAGTTCCAAAGCAATATTGTAAATGATCTCCGTTTCCTTGGTCAGGCGGGAAAATGACTGGCTCCGGGTTACGGTGCTGAAATCATCATAGCGGACTTTCAGTGTAACCGTACGCCCTTCCAAACCGTAACGCCTCAAGTGTTTTGATACATCGTCAGAGAGTTCATAAATGACTTTCCGGATTTCATGAAGATCGCCTATATCGTCTTCGAATGTCGTTTCGCGCCCCAATGATTTGCGCTGCCAGTCGGGATTTACCGGACTTTCGTCGATACCGCGCACGATATTGTAATACCATCGGCCGGGCTTGCCGAAACGCGCGACGAGTTCATCAAGCGTAAAACGCTTTAAATCGCGGCCGTACTTGATTCCGATCCGGTTCAACGCTTCCGCCGTCACTTTGCCGATACCAAAAAATTTTCCGACCGCCAATTCATCCAGCAGCGTCTGCGCCTGCTCCGGCAGGATTACGGTCAGGCCGTCCGGTTTCCGCATGTCGGAAGCGATTTTAGCGAGGAATTTATTGTAGGACACCCCGGCGGAAGCGGTCAGTCCGGTTTCTTCCTTTATTTTCCGGCGGATCATTTGCGCGATAATCGTCGCCGAAGGACAGTTTATTTTGTTGGCGGTAACATCCAGATAAGCTTCATCCAGCGACATCGGCTCAACCAGATCAGTAAACTCGTGGAATATAGCCTGTATTTGTTTGGAAACCTTGACATATTTCGGCATATTTACTGGTACGAATATGCCGTCCGGGCAAAGCCGCCGTGCGGTTGAACCGGGCATTGCAGAATGCACCCCGTAGCGGCGCGCTTCGTAGGAACAGGTGCTGACCACACCGCGTTTATGGAAACCGCCCCCGACGATAACCGGTTTGTTGCGCCATTCGGGATGGTCGCGCTGTTCGATTGACGCGTAAAAAGCGTCCATATCGATATGTATGATTTTTCTCATTCAGGGAAGCCGCAAATTATAATTCTTCGTATAAAGCGATCAAGCGCTCAGTAATTTTTTCCCATGAATGTTCCTCAGCCGTTTTTCTACCGGCCCCGGCAAGCCTGAGTTTCAGATTTTCATTACCGAGCAATTCCAATACTTTTTCAGCCAGGTCGTCACTCGAATTAACATCGAAAATCAAACCGTTTTCGTCATGGCGGACAAAAGCCTGCAAACCGCCCTCGCCGCTGCAAGCTACCGGTTTGCCTGCGGCCCAGGCTTCCAGCACGACAATACCAAAAGGCTCGTAAAGACTGGGAAGCACAAAAAGATCACAGGCCGCATAGGCGTTGACCAGGGTTTTGCTGTCAAAGGGCAGATTGGGTATGACAATTACTGAATTATTGAGTTTTTCCGCTTTCTCAAGCACTTTTTGATAGTATTCCTGATCGTAAACCGTCCCGATCAGCACCAGTTTGCAATCGGGGCGTTTCTGAAGGATTTTTTCAAAGCCGGCAAGCAGCATGGTTTGATTTTTCTGCGGGTTGAACGAAGCGACGCAGAGAATTAATTTTTCGTCTCCAAGTTTATATTCGTCCCTGAAACTCCCGGCGTCACCGGAGGCGAAATACTCCATATTGACGCCATTTCCCAAATAAAACACTTCTTTGTCCGGGTATTTTTCCGCCAGCAGTTCCTGTTCTCGCCTGCTGACGCAAATAATCGCCGCCGCATCCTCTTCGACCCTATCGGCACGCAAAACAAAATCGAATATTTTGCCCCAATTGAAACTGCCTTTCATAGGCGCGGTAAGTTCCTGCAATTGCTTTTCCGGCATTTCCAACAGGCCCCCATGAATACTGATCACATACGGGAAACCCCGAATTTTAGAAACCAGACGAACAAAAGCGCCCAGGCGTCCGCCGGTATGCAGATGCACCAGTTTTATGTTTTTGCAGCACATAAGGGCGAAGAAAAAAGGAAATGACAAGACGTTTCCTCCCCGCTTATCCATAAGCAGGCGATTAGCCTTGCTCAGGCCCAAACGCGCGTAAATATAGGAAAAACGCCTTACGGGTATCCCGAAAACCGTTTCTTTTTCGGTTTTGCACAGGGCTTTCGAGGTAAAGATTTCAGGCTGGTAGCCGCAATCTTCAAGCCGGCGGGAAGTTTCAATAATAACCGTTTCGGTGCCGCCCCATTCGTTTCGGACAAAGCGGCGCGGTACGTGTATTATTTTTTTATCTGCCATAATTGACCCCGCGGATTAAAAAATCTGATACAATATGCGTCATAAGAGGATGAATTGCAAATAAATAGTTCACAGATTTGAAAACTCAAATCCGTAAAAGTTAAATAGCCGCTGCTGAAGAGTTGTAGAGAACGCTACATGAGATTTTTCAACTCTTTACGGCGCTGATTCCGGCAAGCACCATACCAAGCGTCATAAAAAGATATGCTAAAATCTGGGTGTAACCCAATTTTGCTCCAAAAATTACAATAAAAGCCAACTGGGAAAAGAAAAAAGCCCCGCCGACGCCCAGCCCCATTGCCAGGCCGCAGTCCATTTTGGTGTAAAGCTTCATCTGCAGCCACATGCTTACAATACCGAACACATTACCGAGTATAAATCCGATTATCCAGTATCTGGCTGACATACTGCCGAACTTATAAATGCATTGCGAAGCAATCTGCAAGCCCCAAAAACTCAAAAGCAGTCCTAATATCATATAAAATTCCAATTATAGACAATTCCGCCCAGTCGTCAAAATCCTCACGGTATACTATTTCCGGATTGGCAAACGGAATTCTTTTTATAAACTTCCTCTCAAAGTAATTTAAAAATCATTATTCCGGTTTCTGCCGGAAACCCCCTAACGGCTTTTCACCGCCGTTTCCGGGTTCTAATTCCATGACAGCCTGTAAGAGACATCATATTCCTGCAAATTTCAAGTTGTTTCAGCTATAATGCTCTCATCTATTTTGCATTTTCGTCAAAAAAAAACACTCCAGGCTCATAACCCGGCACAGTTGCCATTCGGTCGCCGCCATTCGGGTCAGCCACCTGCTCTTAAAACGGTTTCACTATTATTTAACTCACATTTCGGAGTTCCGAAATATAACGTAAGGACTTAAATATAAATACCTTAATCCAGATTTAATCTTGTTTTTCGCGGTCTGGGATCTTCAAGCAATGAAATATTCGCAAACCAGTAATCGCAGGAGCAGCCTGCTCCGCGACAAAGACGTCCGCCGGGCTGAGTTA
>JBAYCO010000323.1:0-5307 GCA_041668685.1 Victivallaceae bacterium
AGCTTTTATGAACGCGTTGAAGGAAATAAATTATACCGGGCCGTTTAATTTCGAATGTGTTTTTGATAAAGACAAGCTTCCCGAAGAACGGATTAATATGCTGGAAAAATCATATGACTATCTTATAACAAAAATTTAATAGCAAATCGAACGGCTCAGAAGAAAACATTTTTTAAAGTATCGTTTTTTTACAAAACAGCACTAAGGAAAGGAGCGAAAATTATGAACAGGCTTAATAACAAAATTGACAAACTTGGGGATAGAGAAAAATACTCAATAAAGAGATTTGACTACAGTTACTTTTTGAAAGTCAAAATTTTTACCCTCATAGAACTCCTCGTCGTTATCGCTATCATAGCCATCCTGGCGTCAATGCTGTTGCCGGTATTGAATAAAGCCAGAAATACCGCATATAAATCTGGTTGCCTGAATAATCTAAAAAATTACTTCATCAATTTCTCTGCATATGCCGATAATTACGATGAATTCTATCCCCAAATGATCACCTATACGCCTACCAGCTATTGGCACATGAAAATAGGCGTGTGTGATTTATGGTATACGGCAAAATATTCTTCCAAGTACTTAAAGTGTCCGGCAGTACAGGGTATGGATGGAGACTCAACATACGGTTATCTTAACTCTTTTACTTACGGGTATAATGGAACAATTGGCAGTACAGCTGTAAAAATTTCCAAGGTTGCTAAACCCTCGGAAACCGTAGTCCTTGGCGATAATAATATAAAAGGATCAGGCGATTGGAATGTACTTTATTATCCTGGAGCGGGCGCCAGTATATCCAATCTGCGGGACAGCCGGCATGGGGAAGATATTAATACTCTATGGTTTGATGGGCATGCTTCAACAATCAAACTTAAAGAATTGTTTCACACTACAACGACTCCTCCGCAAGCTTGGAGTTATTACTTTTATACGGGGAAAAAAACTTATTAACGGATTACACTTGAGGGCAAACCCTGCCTACCAATTATTTATATTAAGATACAAGCCTATTAAATTTCGTTTTTGGACTTTTCATAGAAAGTTGTCTGCCGGAAATTGGATTTAATTTAAACAATTGTATCAGGAAACAAATCCTTAAAAATTATATATTCTTTAAAAAATCAGGAGTAGAATCTATGTTGAAATTTAATAATCTATCTGCAAAAAACAGAACTTTTTCTTTGAATAATAAGTCCCTCTGCATTTATAATTATAAGATATTCTGGAGTAGATTTCTTGGCATAATACTTTATTTTCTGATTTTGAGCATAATGGCCGACAAAGAATATACAGGTTTGGAAAAACCGGCTTTTATATCAGTTGGAAAAAGTAAAAAAATTATTTTTGACGGACATTTTTCCCACAGCAAGTATGCATTTGCCAGTAATGGAGTTTTTGCTTTCGGCGGCAGCATGAACTTAACGGATATAAATTTTAACTGGGGTTTATACCGTGATGACAAAGCTCTAGTTATTGGTCTGTCGTCACCGGCAGGTTCACCATTTTACAATAACCAACGCTCAAGAGACGGGAAAATATGGGAAGATGATAGTTATGAAGTGTTTCTAACTACCCTGGATGGTAAAAACGGGTTTCACTTCATTTACAATTTCCAAGGCGAGTTTTATGACGCCAAAATAGTCAACAGAAAAGAATATGACGGCTGGAATGGAATCAAAGTAAAAGTAAAGAACAAAATAATTAAAGGCTTTTGGTCAAGTGAGCTTTACCTCCCATGGGAAGAAATAGGATATAGTTCTAAATTTAAACTTGCCATATATCGGAACAGTCCGGGAAAACGCTGCAAAGAAGGTGTCGGACAGGCCGCCATCGCATATTACGAACCAAATAATTTCCCGATAATTTCTATGGATGATACTGCTCCGACAGGATATTTAGGCATGAATTTACAACTTTTGCGACAGGGAAAGTTGCTGCCTGAATTATTTTTCCCGCAGACAAAAAATAGTAAGGATGTTAGATTTACAGTAGGAGTAACTGAATTCAATGCCGAAGTAAACGATGCCTATAACCGTCCAAAAGAAAACATTCTGTTTGTCCAAGACATAGGCTCCCGCGTGAACTCAAAAAGTTTTACGTTACCCGAAAGAGGAACTATACGCCAAGTTCTGCAACGAAACGGAAAAACCGTTTTTGAACGCAGATTGCCCTACAACTTACAGGAATTCAATAAACTGAATATCGCCAGTATCTGGGTAGGGAATAAAAGAAAAAGCCTTTATGTTCAACTAAATACCCCAAGCAACAGCGGAAACGCAGTATATGAGCTTACCCTGATTGCTAAAGAAGGTAAAATCGTCAGTAAAACAACGGGAAATTCAGAGGGTAAAATTACAGCAAAAGTTCCATTAAAGAAAGTCCTTCCTGGAAAGTATATTTTGAACGCCAGGCTTTTAACGTCAACAGGGAGGGAACTAAAAAAAGATACCGGCAATTTTACTTTTTTGCCCTCAAAACCGGAATGGTGGAATAATAAACTGGGCATGACCAATGGAAAAGTTCCTCCACCATGGACGCCAATTGAAGTAAAAGATAATATAGTTTCCGTACTGGGACGAACTTTTTCATTTCGCAATAAAGGACTCCCTGAAAAAATCACCGGGCCGTCTGGTTTAATCGCTGAAAATCTCCGTTTTGTTTCCGACAATAAGGTATTCAAAACTGAAAGATTTAACTGGGAAAGCATAAAAGGCGACATCACGTGTTTTGATATTGTATATGAACTCAAAGGCAATAAAATTATTGTAAAAGGACAACTTGAGTTTGATGGCTGCACCTGGTTGAATTGTCGTTTTTATCCAGCAGTCGGGCGGGCTTTTCCATCTGTCGCCTTCAAGTATGACGTCCCGGCAAAAAACGCTTCACTCGCATATACCGGCAAAAGTCGAGCGGCAAACAATGGGGAAATCACCGAAAGTTGGAATACAAACTTTTCAGTGCTGCCATATTTCTGGGTCGGCAATGATAAAGGCGGACTGGTCATATGTTCAGATAACATTAAAGGCTGGCAGTTGCCGGATTATAGATCAAGCGTAAAGGTTTCACCCGTACTTAAAAATGCCAGAACAGTAGAGTTGAAACTGCTTTCATCCAAATGTACCAAGCCAGATAAAACGTATCAGTTGGAATTTGCCATACAACCCACTCCGGTAAAATCACTTCCACACAATTGGCGCAACTTGCACATTAACGGCACTGATAAGAATATGCGCGTTTATCAAGACAAAGTAACCCAATTGTTCAATGTGCCAGTTCCGCTTGATAAATATGCAGCCGGGATATTGGCTAAATATCGGAGAAAGGGAATAAACGCATTACCATACCTGGCGCTTTTATGTATTTCTCCCTATATTGATGAATATATTAATTTTTCGGAAAGTTGGCGGGTTACGCCCCGGAACCGTCCTCCGTTTAAACCGGCGAATTATTCGGGACTTACTTATATCTGCCCGGAAGCAGAAGGTTATAACGATTATTATCTCAGTAAATTAAATGCAATGATTAACCAGTTGGGCAATAATGGCCTTTATTTTGATTACGCGCAGCCGACAGTCTATCCATGCGCCAATAAAATCCATGGCTGCGGATATGTCGATAATCTCGGAAATCAACGCTCGTCTTTCAGGATTAAAGCAACCAGGGAACTCGCAAAAAGAATTTATGTCCTGATGAAAAATAAAAAGCCCGAAAGTTTTATAGTTCATCATAATTCCGGCGGTTTAATTATGCCTGTGCATGGTTTTTCCGATCTCACCTGGAATGGAGAACAATATGTGTTACGATTATTCAATAATAATCTAAATTATCATCAGATTTTCGAACTTAATAGATCACGGGTTGAGGACCGCCACGAACCTTGGGGAGTACTGGTCTGTCATTTACCTCAATTCTTGCGCGCCATACAGATTTGGGACAAGGATCGTTATGGCAAATATTCTAAGATTGGCTGGAAAGGACTTGTAAAGGCCTGGTATTCGGATCCTGCCGGAATCGCGGCAACCTGGCACCTGGCCGGTCTTACTTTGGCGTACGACGGAATGTTCAGCGGCGATTGGGGCGCAGGAAGCCGGGCGCACGATATTATACAAATGCAGAAAAAACTGGGATGGAATGATTCTGTAAAATTCTACGGATACTTTGATCCAAACAATCCGTTCAAAAAATTATCGCCTGCAAATCCCAACGTGGTCGTTTCCGCTTATAAAGCTCCACGGGGATATCTGATTGTCGTAATGAACGATACGGAAAAAACGCATACTGTCAAATTTGAACTTCCGAAAAAACTGTTTAACAAAAAACTGACAGATGGTATAACCGGAAATACAATTATTGTCGCCGGAAATAAACTTTCATTAAAAGTACAGCCATGGAGTCCAAGAATAATCCTATCTCAAGAAACTCCGTAAAAGGAAAATATTTGAGACAAACCGCTTTCGCCCCTGAATTCAGGGGCTTTTCAGCATTATAGTCCATCAGGTATCGATGATAAAGATTTCGCCGTTCTTTTCCAGCCTGAGATGATGACGCATATTCAGCGATACGCTCGGAAATTCATGCCCGAAAGGAAAATCAAAAACCACCGGGCCCTTGACTTTTGAGGCAAAACGCTTGAACAGTTTCATCCTGTCCTTGACATCCCCGCAGTTGGTGAACTGACCGAAGAACAACGCTTCGCATTGCGTCAACGCGCCGCATTGGAGAAGCTGGGTCAGGTAACGGTCAAGCTTGTATATATCCTCGTTCAGGTCTTCGATTATCAATATCCGGTGGCGAAGCTTCGGGAACCATGAAGTGCCGCAAAGACTCGCCAGAACACTCAGGTTGGCAACCACCGGACGCCCCAGCGCAAACCCGGCCCTGATCATGTCAAAAGGCTTGCCGTCAGGACGGGTAATCTCGGTTCCGGCGGGGATATTGTCCGCCAGCGCCAGACGCATATAATGACGGGTATATTCGTTCTCTTCACTCTTGAACAGGGCTTCGTTAAAGACAATCGGCATGGGCGCCGCCACCGGAGTTCCGGCTTTCTGGGAAATCATTCCCATGTGCAGCGCCGTAATATCGCTGTAGCCGATAAGCGGAATCCTTCTGGTCCGCAACAGATGCCAGTCGATATGCGGCAGCAGATGAGCCGAACCGAACCCGCCGCGCGCGCAGAAAATCAGGTCTATGTTTTTATCCTGCCAACAGGCGTGAAGATCTTCAAGCCGCTCCTTCAAAGCCGCCGCCAGATGTCTTTCGCCCGTATCGGAAAAGACATGCGGCATGACCTTGACGTGCAGC